>CAKONT010000056.1 GCA_934097255.1 uncultured Bacilli bacterium | reverse complement strand
AAAGTAAAAGATAGAGAAATATTTAAAAAAGTAAAAGAAAAAAATGAAAATGTAAAGGTTATTATAGCAACTAATCACTTATCATTTGTAAGAAATTTTATTGGAGAGTATTTTAATGTCGATTACTTGGATGATTTAATTATCTCTGCTGAGATACATAAAATAAAACCCAATTCAGATTTTTATGAATATATATTAAACAAATATAACATTGATTCGAAAGAACTATTATTCCTTGATGATAACATTGATAATGTAAATGGAGCAAAACAATTAGGAATAAATACAATAAAAGTAGAAAAAAATACAAATCTAATTGAAGAAATAAGCAATTTTATTTAGTAGATTTTATGGGTAAATTATATGTTATAGGAGTGGGCAATGGAAATTATTATGATTTAACGTTGCGAACAATTAACATATTGAATAATGATGATTTAAAAATATAAGAATAGAAATTTTATTTCTATTATCAGGCTATTGACAAATAGGTAAAAAGTTTACCTATTTGTCTTTTGTTTTAGAAAAATAAAAAAAATCTACAAAGGATAAATTATGTTTAGTATATTTCTTTATGATTTTTCTTTTTATTGTATATTACATATTGATAAAATCAATAGTCTTTTTTCTTTTTAATATTTAAAAAAAATAATATTTATTGTATAATACCTAACTGAGGGGATAACATGAAAATAAGAGGATTAAATACTTCAAACATAAAAAAAATATCACAAATTAAAAATGAAGAAAGTGATGTATTAGCTTATCGTCTTGATAGTTTTTCTAAGTTTCAAAAACTTGATATGCCACTTTTTGGTCCAAAGTTAGATATTGATTTTTCTAAGATTGTATATTACGAAAGTAATATTGAAAGTATTAAAGATGATTGGAGTAAAGTTGATCAAAATATTACAAATGAGTTTTGTTCTTTAGGAGTTTTATCTAGTGAAAAGAAAATGGATGGAATAGGTGTCCAATATCAAAGTGAAGTAATTTATCACAATATGATCGAAGAATTAAAAAAGAAAAATGTTATTTTCACATCGATAGAAGATGCTTTTAAAAATCATAAAGACTTAGTAAAAAAATATTTTGGAACAATTGTTTCTAACGATGAAAATAAATTTGTTGCATTAAATGGTAGTGTTTTTTCTGGGGGAAGTTTTATTTATGTTCCTAAAAATACAGTATTAGATAGACCATTACAAAGTTATTTTCGTATTTCTAGTAAAGAACTTGGACAATTTGAAAGAACATTAATTATTGTCGATGATAATAGTAGTCTTCATTATATCGAAGGTTGTACAGCTAAATCTTATACAACAAGTAATCTTCACGCAGCAGTTGTTGAAATATATGTTGGAAAAAATAGTAAATGTCGTTATACGACTATTCAAAACTGGAGTAATAATGTTTATAATTTAGTTACTAAAAGAGCTTTAGTAGAAGAAAATGGTTTAATGGAGTGGATAGATGGCAATGTTGGAAGCTATAAAAATATGAAATATCCATGTTGTATTTTAAAGGGTGATAATTCTAAGGGAAGTTGTGTAACAATTGCTGTTTCTTCAAAAAATCAAATTCAAGATACCGGTGCTAAAATGATTCATTTAGGAAAAAATACTGAAAGTAGTATTATTTCTAAAAGTATTGCAAGATCTGGTGGAGTTAGTAATTATCGCGGTAAAGTTTATATCGATAAAGACGCAGTAAATAGCAATTCGATAGTTAAATGTGATACTCTAATATTAGATAAAGAGTCTAAAAGTGACACTTATCCTAGTAATATTTGTTGTAACAAATCATCAACGCTTGAACATGAAGCAACAGTATCGCGTATAAGTTATGATAAGTTATTTTATCTTACTTCTCGTGGTTTAAAAAAGGAAGAAGCAATGGATCTTATTATAATGGGATTTGCTAAAGAATTTAAAGATGAATTACCAGTTGAATATGCAATTGAATTAAAAAGATTATTAGAAAGTGATGGTTGTTAATGGATATAGAAAAAATAAAAAACTATCTAGAAAAATTAATCGTTTTAGAAAAAGATGAATATAAAAAACTAAAAATTGATATTTTTTCTTTAATTAACGAACCAAATCCTAGTAAAATTGTTATTGAAAAATATTTAGATAAATTACTTGATATTACTCAAGTACTTGGGCATGAAACTAAAAATTATTACGATAAATTAATTAATTGCTATCAAAAAATAGATTTAGAAAAAGCAAATTGTTATGTAAAATATTACGAAGAAATGTTTGAAAGGGATGATTATGATGAAAATAAAATTAGTAGAAAGTGATGAATTATATTTAGCAACAGAAGAAGCACTTAAGTTTTTAAACGAACAACCAATTGTTATAAGACAAAATCAAGATAGAGTAGATGAAGTTAAAGAGTGTCAAATGATTGTTAAGGTAAATAACTTAGACAATTTAAAAATTAGTAAAGCTATGCCTGGATATTATAACGATTTAGTTGAATACGAATTAGAGCTTGTTCATGGTATTAAAGATTTTGAGATGCAATATAAAAGAGATGATAATGGTGGATGGAGCTATACTTATCACGAACTTTTTAGTAAATATTTAGATAATTTAATAAATGAATTAAAAACTAATAAAATATCAAGAAGAGCAGTTTTGCCAGTTTGTGGTGAGAGAAGTTATGGAACAGATGATCCTCCATGTATGCAGTGGATGGGATTTCAAATAACTGATGATAAGTTAGATGTAACATCTCTTTTTAGAAGTAATGATGCTGTGGGTGCTTTTACGATGAACTGTTTTGGAGTTATTGAACTTGCAAGATATATAAGTGAAGAATTAGATATTCCTCTTGGAACATATACTCATATTGCTAATAATTTTCATGTGTATAAAAGAGACTTTAAAAAATTAGAAAAATATATCGAAAACTTTAGTAAAAATAATCAATATTATACATTCGATGAGTATAAAAAAAGATATGAAGATTATGCTAAAGAAATTGTAGAAAAATTAAGAAAAAGAGAACTTTTCTTAGCGGGAGCTGAAAATAGTGATAAAATAAATGAAAAATATGACGATTTATTAGAAAGTAATATTGTAAGAAAAAGGTTTAAGTAAAAAGACCTTTTTCTTTTTTTGAAAAATGAAATTTTAATTAAATATTTTATTAAAAATTTAGAAAAGTTCGATTTGTAAGATATTTTAAAATAATGTAATATCCTTTTAAGAAAGGAGGAATTTTAAAATGCTAAATCAAGTTGTTTTAGTTGGACGACTTGTAAGAGATGTTCAATTAAATGTTTCAAATGACAAGAAAAAAACATATATAACGTTAGCTATTCCAAGAAGTTATCGTAATGTTAATGGTTGTTATGATAGTGATTTTATATCGTGTGTTTTATGGCAAGGTATAGCAGAAAATACCGCTACATATTGTAAAAAAGGAGATATTATAGGTATTCGTGGTAGAATTGAATCTAATTCTTACGAAAAAGGTTCTAAAACAGTTTATACATCTGATATCGTAGTAGAAAGGGTATTTTTTTTACCAAGTAAAAAGGAAGTAATAAAGGAGGAAGAATAGTTTTTCCTTTCTTTTTATTTATTTTAAATTAAGTTAAACTTTCAGTTAAATTCGACATTTTTCATAAACATGTTTTCTATAATTAAAGCTAGTTAAAGGTTTAAAGGATGAGGTGTTTATGTTAGGAAAAAGATTGAAAGAAGCGAGAAAATCGAAAAACTTTTCTCAAGAGGAATTAGGACACCTTATTGGAGTTTCAAAGGTGAGTATTTGCCAATGGGAAAAGGAGACAAAAAAGCCAAGTACTAAAAACTTAATTGCAGTTTCTAAAATACTTAATGTTCCACTTGAATATTTAATTGGTAATGATAGTTATGTTGTCTCTTCTAATGAAGAAAATTATGGTATGATGATGACAACAGAAGAAATAGATGTTGTAAAAGAATTGAAAAATCATGAAAAGTTATATGAAATGATTGTTGAAAATCCAAAAAGAAGTTTTGACCGTATTGAAAAGAATTTGTTTTAATTCTTTTTTTATTTAAATTTATTTCCAAATACGATTAAATGTGATATAATTTAATCGTAAAAGGAAAAAAGATATGGATTACGAAAATAAAATTTTAAATTTATTTAAAAATGGATATTTAACTACAAAAGATGTTGTAAGTAATAATATTCCAAGAATATATCTTACTAAACTTGTAAAAGACGATAAAATTGAAAGAGTAAGTCGTGGTGTTTATATTAAAAAAAATGTATTAGTAGATGAATTTATTATTTTACAAAGCAAAAGCAAAACTGCTATTTATTCTAATACTACTGCACTTTATTTATATGGCTTTTCAAATAGAGTTCCAATTAAGTATGATATTACTATTAATAATGGATATAATGGAACATTACAAAAAGATAGTAATGTTAATTTGTTTTATACCAAAAAAGAGTTATTAAATTTAGGTGTTACTAATTATAAATTAGATTCTGGTAATATTATTAGAGTTTATGATTTAGATAAAACTATTTGTGATATTATTAAAAATAAAAAGAAAATAGATGCTGAAATTTTTAATAAAGCTATTAGAGTATATTTTTATAGTAATAAGAAAAATACTTTAAAGTTATATGAATATGCTAAAAAGATGAATATTTATAATAAAGTAAGGGATATTTTTGAAGTGTTAAAATGATTAAAAATAAATTACTATAAAGGGTAAATATTTTATAGTAATAATTTAAGGAGTGATGAAGTTTGGATTTTGAAGAAATTCTTTTGAAAAAAGAAAATAATATGGAGCTTAATTTTTGTGAGTTAGAGTATTTTTTTAATGGATATTTAAATAATAAAATAGATGATTTTTTAATGACTAAAATGTTAAAGGCTATTTGTTTAAATCATTTAAGTGATGAGGAAACAATTTATTTAACGGATATATTTTTAAAAAGTGGTGATATTTTAAAACTAGATGAAATAAAAAATACAGTAGATAAACATTCAACAGGAGGGGTAGGAGATAAAACAACTTTAATTCTTGCACCTATTGTTTCTTTATTTGGTGTTAAAATGCCTAAAATGAGTGGTAGAGCACTTGGATATACCGGTGGAACTATTGATAAGTTAGAAAGTATTGGAGTAATGGTAAATCTTTCAAAAGATGAGTTTATAAAAGAAGTAAAAGAAATAGGGTTTGCTATTACTTGTCAAACAGATAATATATGCCCGATGGATAAGAAAGTATATGCTTTAAGAGATGTTACCAAAACAACAAATGAAATTTCTTTAATTGCGTCATCTATTATGAGTAAAAAGATTGCAAGTGGTGCTAAAAATATTGTTATTGATTTAAAACTTGGTAAAGGTGCTTTAGTAAATAATATAATAGATGCTAGACATCTTGCGAGTTTAATGATAAAAATTGGGAAGAGATATGATCGAAAAGTAAAATGTGTTTTAACTAAAATGGATAATCCAATTGGAAATAATATTGGTAATAAAATAGAAATAATGGAAGTAATTGATTTTTTAAATAATAAGGTAAGAAATAATTTATATGATTTAGTAATTGCTCTTTCTTTAGAAATAATAAGTATGGTAAGTAATGACGATAAAAATATAATAAAAGAAAAAATAGATAAAGCGTTAGAAGAAGGTCTTGCTTATCAAAAGTTTTTAGAATTTGTATCTTTTCAAAAAGGAACAATAGATAAAAATATTTTAGATGGGAAAAAAATATATGCTAAAAAATCAGGTTATATTAAAAGTATTGATGCTAAGTCTCTTGGAGAAATATCAATGATTTTAGGATGTGGAAGAGTAAAAAAAGATGATAAGATAGATTATAATGCTGGTATTATTTTAAATAAAAATGTTGGGGATTATGTTTTAGAAAATGATTTATTATGTACTTTATATGGTAAAGATATAGATATAGATATTGAAAAGTATTTTACTTATCAAAAAGATTTTGTTTCTAAAGAAAATATTATTATTGAGATTATAGAATAAAAAAAATAGTTGAATTTTTTTCAACTATTTTAGAAATTCTGCTTTTTTAAGTTTTTTAATTATTATATCTTTACTTTTTTCGCCATCTATACGATATAATTTACTAAGTTCTTTTCCACTTCTTATAAATATAACAGTTGGTGTTCCAGATATACTATAAGAAGATAATAATTTTTTATTTTCATTTTCACTTATATTTGAAAGATTAATAAAGTAAGCATTAACTTTATAATCGTTTAAAACATTTTCAAATACAGGAGTAAATTTATTACAATGACTACA
>CAKONT010000055.1 GCA_934097255.1 uncultured Bacilli bacterium | reverse complement strand
AAGCATTCATAAGAATAGTAGATTCAATGGCAAGTCAACACGCTAAGTGGCTTAAAATGTCAAAAGAAGTTCCATGGCGCACGGAAATATCAAGTTTAAACATTTTACTTACTTCACATATTTGGCAGCAAGATCATAATGGATTTACACATCAAGATCCTGGATTTTTAAATCACTTGGCAACAAAAAAAGCTGATACTGTAAGAATGTATTTACCAATAGATGCAAATACTTTGATAAACACATTTGATCATATTTTAAGAACTAAAAATTATATCAATGTAGTAGTTGCGTCAAAACATGAAAGTTTACAGTGGTTAAGTATGAGCGAGGCTAAAAAACATTGTGAAAAAGGAATTGGCAAACTAAGTTTTATTAGCAATGATAAAAATGATCCTGATATTGTTCTTGCAAGTTGTGGAGATACTCCCAATTTAGAAATAATAGCTGCTGCTGACATTTTAAGAAAAAATATTAAAGATTTAAAAATAAGAGTTATTAACGTTATTGATTTGATGAAATTACAAACTGATAAAGAACATCCTCATGGATTAAACGACAAAGAATATGACAAATTATTTACTAAAGATAAACCGATAATATTTGCATTTCATGGATATCCAAACTTAATACATCAATTGACATATAAAAGAAACAATAAAAATCTTCATGTAAAAGGATATATGGAAGAGGGAACAATAACCACCCCATTTGACATGCGTGTAAGAAATAAAATAGATAGATTTAATTTAGTAAAAGAATCATTAAAATACATAGAAGTAAAAGAAAAAGACAAAAAAGAATTAGAGAAATATTGCGATGAAAAGTTAAAAGAACATAAAGAATATATAAGAAAATATGGCGTTGATTTAGACGAAATAACTAATTGGAAATTAGAAAAATAAAGATGTCAAAAAAATAAATATAGCTTACAAACCAAAATTTAATTATTGATAAAAAACTAAAAATAGTTTAAAATATATTTATAGAATACGATTGTTATAAATTGAATGGTTGAATGGGTGATTTTATGTCTATATTTAAAAAACGCAAACTAAAATTTTTCGAGAAATACAATAAACTTGATTTTGCAAATGACAAAATATATGGTAAGAAAGTAATTACAATGGCGTTAGTAGTTGTCTTTTTACTAATTTTATCTGGAACAAGTTATGCGATACTTACAATGCGTGGTAAGGGAGGAATAAATACTTTAACATCTGGAACACTTTTTCTTACTTTATCTAACGAATCAAATGCTATAACTTTATCTGGTGCACAACCTTTACCTGATGATATTGGTATGGAAGGAGATACATATAGTTTTTCCTTAACTAACAATGGAAGTATTAGAACATATTATGAAATAAGGTTAAATAATACTTGTCAAGTTGGAACAAGTATTTCCCTTAATAACGAAACCGTTACTCCAACTAAATGTATTCCAAATAATTATATAAAAACAGGAATAAAAGTTGGAACAAGTGATTATAAAATACAAACAATAGGAACAAATGAAGTATTAACATCTGGTTATATTAATCAAGGAGATACATTAGATATTAAACTAAAAGTATGGTTAAGTAATGATACACCTAATGAATATCAGTCAACAAATGGCAATATAGTTGTCTATTCCGGTACCCTAGCGTTATATTCAAAACAAGAAGAACAAGAACTTTTAGCAAAAGCTCTTCTTGGTGAAAACAATCAAAATGTAGTAACAACAGGAGATGGATTATATAAGGAAGAATATACACCAAGTAGCGAACTTAGTTCTATATATCAAAGTAATCTATCAAATGGAAAACTTACAACATATTATTATAAAGGAACAAACGTAAATAACTATGTAAGTTTTGCTGGACTTACATGGCGAGTAATAAGAATAAACGAAGATGGAAGTATAAGACTTATTTTAAATGATCATATTGGTAAGACCAACTATTTTAATATAGGTGCTGATTCTTATACTTATATGTATTATAGTAATAGTGATGTAACAGATGGCATTAAAAATACGGTAGATAGCTTTTATAATAGTAATTTATCAAGTTATGCAAATTATATAGAAGAAACAACATTCTGTGAAGAAGCAAAAGTAAAGTTTGATTCGTCATATACAGCAGGATCTGCAGAGATGGTAACAAAAGAAGAATACACACCAAGTTTTAATTGTAAAACAGATTTAAATGGCAAAGGGATATTAAGCTTAAATGCAGGATTAGTAACAATAGATGAATATTTAAAATCTGGAGGAATATTTTATAATTCGTCAGGCACATCAAATACTTATTTAGCATATTCATTACATTATTGGACAATGAGTCCCGCTGGATATGGTGGTAGTTCAGCACACACATGTGTATGGCAGGTAAATATTTCAAATTGGATAACATTCGGTTTTGCTGGTAGTACTGGTTTGTACGTACGCCCAGTCATTTCTCTGAAAGCTGATACAAAAGTAACTTCTGGAGCAGATGGTTCTATCGATAACGCTTATCAAATTTCGTAAAAAAAGAAGAAGACAAATTTGTTTTCTTTTTTTATATCTTGTAGTTTATTTAATATTTTGTTAAAATGTTATTAAGATAGATGGTGATAATAATGAGTAGTACTGAACTCGATGAAATAGAAAAAGCAAAAAATGAATATTTTTCTTCTATTGCAAGGAAGAATTTGATAGATAATAATCATATTGAAAATATGGATTTAGATTATGTTGGAATTAGTCTTACTTCTCAACAAATAAAATTACTTTTACTTTCTAAAAATGACAATGAGTTTTCTTATAATAATTATAAAAGTACTTTACTTGATAAGTATAGTTTATACACAGACTTTGGTAAAAGAAATATGTATTTGTCAATACTTAGAGATTTAAAAAATAATAAAAATGTTACAGGAACTACTTTAGAAGTAATAAAAAAATTATATGAAGAAACAAAAAATAATATAAATATAAAGTCTTCTGAAATAGAGAAAATTCTTGGTAAAATATTTGTTAAATTACCAGAAAATATACAACATATTTTTTATGATAAATTAAACAATTTTTCAATGGTTGCTTATAATGGTATAAAAGAAGAAAAATATAGTGATGCAAAAAAACTATATGACAATATAATAAACGATTATTCTTGTATTTCTTTATTTGATGCAGTAAAATATAGTGATTTTCAAAATAATAATAATATTTTTGAAAATGAAAATTTTCGTGAAATGCTTGATTTTTGTTATGATAATGATAAATTTGTTAGAATAAATAATCTTTTAACTTTAGATGATTTTCCAAAATATTTATCTAAACTTTCAAAGGATATTTTAAAACAAAGATATATTAATTACGTTGATAAATTGACAAATTATATAGGATCTTACAACACTTTAAATAAAAGAATGGATAGAAAGCCAGTTATCGTTAGTTTAGATGTTTTAGATTGTATAATTGATGATAAAACTAAAAAATTAGAAAAATCTTCGTGGCTAAAATATTTTGATATTAATGATTTATGTGATATATTAAAAGTTGCAAGAAATAATTTAAAAAATGTCAATTTTGTTTACACAGAAGATTTGTTATGCAAAGAAAAAAGAAATGAATTTGAAAACCTTATAAAAGAAATAAAATTATATGAAAAAAATAATAAAATAAAATTGATTGATAGTATCGGAATTAAATTAGATGTTAATTTAGATACTTCATTAGAAGAAATTAGTTCTTTATTTGATTATTTGTTAAAGTTTAAAATGCCTATTAATATAACATCTTTTGAGGTATGTGCAACAGTTGATATGATATTTAATAATACTAAAGAACAAATAGAAATACTAAGAGAAAGATATATTGGTGATGTTTGTAATCTTATAAATAACTATCGTTTTAATAAAAAGATGAAAATTGATGCTTTAACTTATTCTTGTGTTAGTGATAAAAATAGTCTTCTTTTAGATGATATAAACAATGAAAGAATAAAAAATAAAGAAAGTTGTTTATTAACTCTTTATAGTGGATTTTATGATTCAAAGATGAATAAAAAATATGATAATTCTGATCGTACTTTAAAAAAATTAAAACCTATTACAGTTAATGAAAAAGGTGTTGCTGATACTATATATATTTGGATTATTTTAGTATTATTAATTATAACTATTTGTATAGTATGTATTTTATTTAAAAAATTTATGTGATAATTGGAGGTGACTTTAAATTGAGTATTACAAGAACAAAAAAAGATATAGTTAAAAAATTATTAAACAGGGATTTAAATGAAGAAGAAGAAAAAGATATTATTGAGTTAATTGTAGATAATCCACTTGCAATAGATATCGATAAAAGAGAAGAAGAATCAATGGAGTTTAAAGATCGTCTTGCTGATAAGATGAGTTCTTTGTTTGGCAGTTGGACTTTTATTATTATTTTTAGTTTATTTCTTCTTTTTTGGATATTATTTAACACAATTATTTCTTTAAAAGGTAAAACATCTTTTGATCCATATCCATTTATTTTATTAAACTTATTTTTATCTTGTGTTGCAGCGCTACAAGCCCCAATTATTATGATGAGTCAAAATAGACAATCAAAAAAAGACAGTTTAAGAAGTAAGTACGATTATAAAATTGATTTAAAAAGTGAATTAATTATTGAAATATTGTATGAACATATTGAAAAATTAGAAAAAAATCAAAAAGAAATACTTACTTATTTAAAAAATCCGGATCATGAAATAAAACTTTATACGGAAGATGAAGTAAATGATTTGATTGAAAAAGCTGTTTTAAAAAAATTAAAAGAGTTAAAAATGGATGGAGATGACAGCGGTGGAAAAAATAATTGATGGTAAAAAAGTATCTGATTATTATGCTAATATATTAAAAGAAAAAATAGCTAGGTTAGATAAAAAACTAAAACTTGTTGTAATTCAAGTTGGAAATGATGAGGCTTCAAATGTTTACGTAAATAAAAAAAGATTAATGTGTCAAATGGTTGGAATAGATTTTTTGCATATAAAATATAAAGATATTTTAGAAGATGAATTAATAGAAAAAATAAAAAAATTAAATGAAGATGATAGTGTAACAGGAATACTTGTCCAATTTCCACTTCCTAAAAATATTAATGAGCAAAATATAATTTCAGCAATTAGTCCTTTAAAAGATGTGGATGGTTTGACAAGCACTAATTTTGGTAATTTGTATACTAATAACAAATCAATTATTCCATGTACTGCTCTTGGAATTATTAAGTTATTAGAGTATTACAATATAGAATTAGATGGTAAAAAAGTTGTTTTAGTAGGAAGTAGTAAACTTGTTGGTATTCCTTTGATTAAATTATTTCTTGATAGAAAATGTAGTGTAAGTATTTGTAACATATATACAAAAGATGTCAAATCTTATACAAAAGATGCAGATATTATTGTTTCAGCAACAGGTGTTAAAGGAATAATTAAAGAAGATATGATAAAAGATGATTCTATTTTAATTGATGTTGGAATAATTAGAGAAAATAATCATTTATATGGCGATGTTGATAGTAGTTGTTATTTAAAATGTAATATGTATACACCTGTTCCACAAGGAGTTGGACCAATGACGGTTGTAATGCTTATGGCAAATGTTTTAGAGTGTTACTTGAATAAATAAAGAAAATGTGTTATAATATAGAACCGTTACTTAAAAGGGAGGTTTATATGGGATTTAAGTGTAGAGATTGCAATAATTTTGATAGAACTGAAAGAAAAGGTGACGAGTATCGTTGTTATGGTTGGAATACATGGGTTAGACCTGATAAAGTCGCTAATTCTTGTAGAAAATTTTGCTATGTTACAACAAAAGTATCTGAAATATTAAATTTGGATTATTATGATGAAAACGTAGTTGCTTGTCGTGATTTGATAATGCAACAATTTGTTGAAAATCCAGAATTCAAACAATTTTTTGACGATTATAATGAGTATGGTGTTATGGTTTGTGATAAACTTACAGACGATAAATATAGTCAAATTGTTGCTGGTTGTATTTATAATAATTGTTTTGTACCTGTAAAAGAAAACATTTCATTAGGTAATCTTGATTTTGCAATTAATTTATATATGAATATGTTTTATGATTTAGCAGAATATGAAAATGTTGAAATTGCTTCTCAAATAGAAGATGAAATAGTTAGAAAAAGAAAATAAAAGTTCAATTTGAACTTTTTTTCTTTAAAACTATTGAAAATATTTATGATTTACTTTATAATATAGGTAGTTTTCTTTAAAAGAAACATTCTTGGAGTGGTACTCAAGAGGCTGAAGAGGCGCCCCTGCTAAGGGTGTAGATCGGGTAACTGGTGCGAGGGTTCAAA
>CAKONT010000054.1 GCA_934097255.1 uncultured Bacilli bacterium | reverse complement strand
ACTAAAACTGATGAACTTATAAATGATTATTATACCCCATTTATCAAATCAAAATTTGATAATAAACAAATAGATTATGATAAACAAATTAAAGATTTAGATAAACAATTAGATAGAATTAAAACAGCATATATCAAGGGTGTTATGAAATTAGAAGATTTTGATAAAGATATTAAACATATTGAATTTCAAAAAAGTGATTTAGAAAAGAAATATCAAGAACAAAGACAATATGAGAATTTAAGTTTTACTGTAGATGATTTACTTATATTACAAGACAAACATAACATTGATACATTTGTTAAACCTGAAAAGTTTTTGGCTAATATATATGGTTGGTTAAATAAATCAAGAGAAGAAAAACAAAGAATAATATCTACTTATATTGATAATTTAGTAGTAGAAAGAAAAGAAGATAAAACTATTGTTAAAGAAACACATTTTAGAACTAGTTTCTTGCTAGATTTGATTAACTATAATCAAGACTATGGATTACCTTTAAATTGGTTTTTGTTTGAAGATGACTATGGTTACTCACTACCTATGAATAAAGAATTAAAGACAATAGAACAAGCCCAAAATTACTTTAATAAATTAGTAAAAACACTAGGTAGTGATTGTAAATTAAATTATTATTTTGTAGAGCCAGATGATGACTTAAGTGATATAAGTTTTTCTTCAAATGCAGATATTGAAAAAATAGTTAGAATTATTGCTATTAATGATAAAAAGAAATATAAAGATAATAAATTAAAACTTGGAATTATAACTGTTGATTTAAGTGATATTAAAAATATAAATGGCGAGCAGTTATATAAAGGTTTCTTTGAAAAGTTTAAGGAGATGTGTGATAATGAGTTATGCAATATTTAGAGTAGAACCTATTTATAAATTACCAGATTTAGCACAAATAGGTTCTCATAATAAAAGAGAAAAAAAGGCATATAAATCTAATCCTGATATAGATATTACTAAAACAAAGAATAATATAGATTTAGTTCCATTATCAGATAAATACATTAAAGGTTTTTATAACTTAACTAAAGAATATAAAAAAGAACACGATAAAAGAATTGAAGTAATGAGAGATGATAGAAAGAAAACCTTTAAACAAATGGTTGATGACTCAAATAATGTAGTTGCTGATGAATTATTATTTACTAGTGATAATGATTTCTTTAAAGGTATGAGTAAAAAACAAATTAAAAAATGGGCTGATACTTGTATGGAATTTGTTTATCAAGATTTAGGTTATACAAAAGAGCAAATATTACACGCAACACTTCATATGGATGAAAAAACACCACATATTCACTGTGTAGTGGTTCCTTTAATTAGAAAATATGATAAAAGAACAAACACTGAAAAATATACTATTTCTAAAAAACAATTTATTAAAGATAAAGCCCATTTAAGCACTCTTCAAGATAAATACTATCAAAGACTAATAGATAATGGTTTTGACCTAGAAAGAGGTATTAAACAGTGATAACGAGCATATTTCTATAAAAGAATTTAAAAAGATTACTAAAAAACTAGATAATAGATTAGAAAAGCAAAATTATTTAATGACTAGAGATTTTGAAGAACTAGAAGAAAAACTAAAAGCCTCTAAACCAACAATTACAGGTAAAGAAGTTAAAATTGATAAAGATACTTATGATACATTAAATAATTTTATGAATACATCAAAGAGAGTTATAAAAGATATGCCAAATAATCAAGCATTATTTAAAGAACTTACTGATTATACTAAAAGTTATAAAGATTTAGAAAAAGAAAAAAGAAATATTCAAGTTGAAGTTAGAAAACTAGAATATCAAAACGAAAAACTAAAAGAAGAAAATAATCGATTACATAACTTTTTACACAATATTTTACAAACCTTAAAAAAGTTTTTTCATAGACTACTTAAAATAGGAACTGAAAAAGATAAAGACGAAGTAATATCAGAAATAAAAGAATATCACAAACATGATTTATATGATAATTTTGATTTACACGATATAGCAGATAACACATCAAAAGAAGAAGAGATAAAAGATTATTTATATACAAAAAATTATGAATATGATGATAAAGATTTTGACATTTAAAAAACGAGCTACAGCTCGTCCAATAAAACTAAAATTCCATTTTAGTAACACACTATGCTATTGGCAAAGCCAATAACGGTGTGAAAAAGGGGAAATCCCTTTTTAATCCCTTTCAAACATATTTTTAACAAGGCATAAAGCCAAGCAAAAATTATGTTTTTTTCAAAACTTCGTAATGAAAATAAAAGAGAAAGCCTATTGCCAATTTCATTGAAACTTCGTTTCAACAAAACTTGCCACGGCTTTTATCTAATATAATCCTTACCCAATTTTTGAATTTAAAGAAATAAATTGGGTAGCAATTTTTTTGTATTTTTCATATGTTTCTTTAGCATTTTGATTTTGAATTATTTCTTTAGTAAAATCATTATAAGAATTTTTATCTTGTATTAGTTCTATCAAAAAACGAATTTTATCTGCTTCAGAAATATCATTCAATTTTTCAAAATAATTAGTTAAAGTAGTAGTCCAAAAAGGATCAACACTTGGATTAGTTATAAAATTGATTATATCTAATAAGTTTATTTCAAATTTTTTAGGTTCTATTTTATATTCTTTACCTGTTTTTTCTTTTAATAATTCTTCTAATGCTATTTTAGTTGAGTTTGTATTTACATCTTTGCTAGCATTTAAATAATTTTTAATGATATAGTCAATTTGTTCTTCTTTTGAACTAAAACAATAGTGTTTTTTTAATCCCTCATATTTTTCTTCTAATTCTTCAACTGATAAGTTTTCATACCATTTTTTTGCTAAATTTGGTGCAAATGCCATAATAATCTTCCTCCTTCTATAAGAATTATATCACATTTTTCTTGTTTCTTATTGTTTTAAGTATTAATTTTATCAAAAATGTAGTATAATCTAATTAGTTAGTAGTTATTACTACCTAGAAATTTATGCCTAGTGATTGTTATACGTCCACCAATAGGGCACCATAGGGAAATCCGCTCGAACTTTTATAGTTTAGGACTTAAATATAGAAGTATCAATTTCTAATTAGAAGTTGGTACTTTTTTAGTGTTTAAGTTTTGAAAGGATGGATTTTATGATTAGTATTACTACAAAAGAATTAGAAATTGAAAATGATTTAAAAAGAAAAATTGAATTTATATGTGATTTTTGTAATACAAAACCTACTATTATAAATGGTAATATTAGAAATATTGATAAATCAAATTTAAGTTATATAGAACCTCATAGAATAATAATTAAAGGTATTACATTTCTTGCATTTAACTATTCTAAAACTTTATATGTTGGTAATCTATCAAATAAACTAGAATTAAAGGATTTAGAAACCTTTATTAAAGAGTTAAATTAAAATATAAATATTTGTACTAACTTCTCTTAAAAGTGCCTTTAAAACTGGCAAAAACAAGCATATGTCTTGACTTTTAGATGAAATAATATATAATAAATACCCAAGAAAGAAGTTTTATATTTAGGGGGTTGATAGATATGAAACTTAATATATTTGAGAAACAAGTATTATGTAAAATTTTAAGAGGTGCCAAAGACATGTAATTATTTTATAGTCTTTGTCACCTCTTTTTTAATTATTAGACTTAACTTTTTGCTTTTAAAGTGCCAAACATATGAAAGAAAGTGTTAAAAAATATGAATGAAGAAAAGAAGATAGCAGGTATTTATATTAGAGTATCAACTGAAGATCAAGCACGTGAAGGATTTAGTTTACCAGAGCAAGAAAAACGACTTCGTGCCATGTGCGAATTTAAAGGTTATGATATTTATAAAGTATATAAGGATGCTGGAATAAGTGCCAAAACTGGTAATAAAAGACCTGCTTTTGAAGAATTAAAAGAAGATATTAGAAATAAAAAATGTAATACTATTGTTGTATTAAAACTAGATAGACTTACACGTTCAGTTTATGATATGGAAGATATAATGAAATTTTTAGAAGATAATAATGCTTATTTAGATTGTGCTAATGATGATATAAATACTACAAGTGCTAATGGTAGAATGGTTGCACGACTTTTAACAACAGTTTCACAAAATGAAATAGAAAGAACAAGTGAAAGAACTAAAATAGGTTTAGCTGGAGCAATTAAAGCTGGTAATATTCCTCATAAAGCACCTTTTGGTTATAAACATGAAAATAAAAAATTAGTAATTGATGAGGCTAGCAAAGATCAAGTAATAAGAATATTTAATTTATATCACGAAGGAAATTCATATCAAACAATAAGTAATTTATATAATAAAGAAAAAGTATTTGGTAAAACAAATTGGTATGATTCAACTATATTAAAGATAATTGAAAATGAAATATATAAAGGCGACTTTGTACATGAAAAAAGAAAAAATAATCCAACTTACTATGAAAATGTTGTTGAACCTCTAGTATCAAAAGAATTATGGGAAGAATGCCAAGTACAAAAGAAAAAGAATTCTAGAAATTATAAACGAGATAAAGAATACTTATTTTTACAAAAACTTAAATGTCCTAAATGTGGAAGAATATTGGGTGGTAATGCAACAAGAAAGAAAAATGATGATGTTTATTATTACTATCAATGTCATAATTGTAAAATATCAATTAAAGAAAAAGATACAGAAAAGTTATTTGATAATTTTATAAGTGAAATACAGGAATATGATGCAGTTGTTAATCAAACACTACTTCCTATGATTAAAACTAAATTAAATAATCCAAAAGAGAAATTACAAAAAGAATTAAATGAACAACAAGATAAACAAGAAAGAATTAGAAAAGCATATATTAATGGATCTTTTACTATTGAAGAATATGACTTAGAAAAAGAAGCAATTAATAATACAATTAAACATTTAGAAGAAAAAATTAAAGAATGTGATATATGTAATGAACTTAAATTTACTCCAGAAGATATATTAATAAAAAGAGATCTAGATTATATAAATCAATTAATCTATCCAGAAGAATATGAAGATAGCACTTATACTTGGTATGATTATACAAGAAGTGAAAAAGCAGATTTAATAATGAGATATGTTGATTATGTGGAACTAGAATATACTAACAATAAAAAAATAGAACTCGGCGAAGTATATTTTAGAGAAAGTATGTGTAAACCTTGCAATGAATTATATGATGCTGGATTTCTTGCTAAAACCGATTATGCAATATTAGGTAATATATTAACAAAATTAAGATTTAGTGAATATTTACCAATGGAAAAAGTTAGTGAAATAGTATTTACTTTAAGACAATATTACAATGTAGGTTATTTTGAAGCAACATATTATTATGATAATAAAGTATTTTATTTTAATGATTATGAAAACAGAAATATTGTTAGAATATTTCCAATAGAAGATTATAAAAAAATGGATAAACTAGATAGACTACAATTGGGTGTAATTTATATAAATGATGGGGAAGAAACTCTTTTAGAAAATAAAGATGAGTTGTTTACTACTATACCAGAGAGAACCAACTCTCGAGTATATGAAATAGATGAAGATATTAGAAAAAGAAAAGAAGAATTAGAATTGAAATTTAAAGAAATGTTATCTGATAAAGAAATTAGGAAATAAAGTTTTTGCTAACTTTTTTCTAAAAAGTTATAACAAACGAACACGTTTTGTTGAAATGTAATTTCAATGAAAGTGGGAAAAGTTTGTAAATAAAATTATGAAAATAATTTTTATAGATAAAATAATATGCAGTGCATAATGTTTTATCTTATGTCTTGTGTAGTATTACTTTATTACGAAGTTATAGAGTAATACAAATAAGACAAGCGGATTATAAGGTTGCTTAAACCTTATCCCCTATATTTTGATATAAACAGCGTACAATGTCAAAATATATAGGGGGTTAGAAATTTTGACAAAACAAAATTACCTACTATTACCTACTATAAATAATAAAGTAATACTTTAATAAAGGAGGTTATAATTAATGGAAGAATTATCATATTCATTACATTTAAGTAATGATAAAAATAAAACAAAACGAGCAAGACAATTTGCTAAAAGTAGTAAACTATCTACTACTTCACTTAGTAATAATGCAATACAAACACATCAATAATTATCAAAAGTTGATAAACATAATTTAAGAAAGTATGATAATGATAAAAATTTAATTTGTATTGTGCGAGGTACTTCATCAATTGTAGAAGATACTAAAAATTTATATTTAGAATTATTTGAAGATGCAAGAATTAAGTATAATGAAGAACAAAAAAGGAATGATAGAAAAATAGATAATTATTTTAATCATATCTCAAATGACAATAAAAGAGATCTTGCTTGTGAAATAATTTTGAACTTGGTGATATGGACTTTTAGGCTGATAAAAATGATAATTTCAAAAATAAAATGATTGAAGTATATAAAGAACAAATATTAGATTTAGAAAACATAGTTCCTAACTTGAAG
>CAKONT010000053.1 GCA_934097255.1 uncultured Bacilli bacterium | reverse complement strand
TTTTCCGGGTGTATATCGCCATGCTTTTAATAATAATGATCCCAAGTATTTTTATGAAAAAGATAAATATGATACTAAAATGACATATGTCGATGTTGTAACTGGTTGCTTTTTTGCAATTAAGTCGGATGTAATAAAAAAAATTAACTATTTTGATGAAAATATTTTCTTATACAACGAAGAAGAAGTTATTGCTAAAAAGTTAAAAGACATAAATCTTTTAACTGCTATTTTAAATAGTGAAACAGTAATACATGAACATTCAGTATCGATTAATAAAAGTATGTCTTCTCTAAAAAAAGTAAAAATTGCTAATAAAAGTAGGATATATTATCAAAAAAAATATAATAATGCTAATCTATTTGAACTTTTAATTTGTCATATAACTAATTTTTTAATATTAGTTAAAGAATTTATTAATATTATTTTAAGAAAGTTTTCGAGGTAATAAGTTATGAAAAAAATAAAAAATATGTTAAGTAAAGCATACGATATCGCATGGAAAAGACATCACTTAATTATCCCTCCAGTTTTATTAAAAAGATATTTTAAAACTTTTATATATAATTTAAAAAATAATGATTTTGGAAAATATTATGATTTTAGTAATCAACACGATTATAATAGTTGGCTTCTTGAAAGAAAAGAGGAAAAAGTAATTAAGTTAAATTATAATCCCTTAATAACAGTTGTTATAGTTATTGATAACTTTGATAATTCTTTATATAGTAGTTGTCTAAAATCAATAGAAAATCAAACATATAAAAACTTTGAAATATGTATTATGACAAACAGCAATATAAAAAATAAATTTAATTTTTCTTATGAGTGTGTAAGTGAATTTTCATCAATTTTAAAATTTAATGGGGAATATTTTTATTTTATCGATAGTAATGATGTTATTTCAGTTAACTGTTTATATGAGTTTGTTAAGAGTTTAAATGATGAGAAAAGTGATTTTATTTATTCTGATGAAGATATGTTAATTGACAATAAAAGATGTAATCCATTTTTTAAAGTATCATTTTCACCTCACGTTTTGTTAAGTTATAATTGTATTAAAAACTCAATTTTAGTAAAAGTGAGTTTATTAAATAAGATAAGTTATGATAATAGTTTAAAAACGAGGGATAATTATGACATGATTTTAAAACTTACCGAAAAGACAAAAAAAATACGACATATTTCAAAAGTTTTATATCATGCAAGTAAAATAGAAATAAATGACTTAGATAAAAGAAAAAAAATTATAGAAGAAGCTTTAAAAAGAAGAAATTTAAAGGGAAAAGTAAAACAAATTGCAAATACTTGTTATTTTGATATAGAGTATTTATATAGTAAAGAACCATCTATATCGATTATTATTCCGACTAGAAATTATTATGAAACGTTAAAAACGTGTATTACATCGATTTATGAAAAAACAAATTATTCCAATTATGAAGTAATTGTTGTTGACAATAATTCTGATGATGAAAAAACTATCGATTATATAAATTTTTGTAAAAGTAATTATAAAAATTTTAAATCAATTAGAATAGAAGAGGAATTTAATTATTCAAGACTTAACAATAAGGCATTAGATATTGCAAGTGGTGATTTTATTTTATTATTAAATAACGATACTAAAGTAATATCTAATAATTGGTTAAAAGATATGGTATCTTATGCGATGTTAGAAGATGTCGGATGTGTTGGTGCAAAACTTTTATATTTTGATAATACTATTCAACATTGTGGAGTTGTTTTAAATAAAATGGAAGTTGCAACTCATATATCTATTAATGCTTATAAAGATGATATTGGCGTATATGGAAACTTAATTCATCCAATAAATTATATGGCAACAACCGCTGCTTGTTTGATGGTTAAAAAAAGTTTATATCAAAAAGTAAATGGATTAGAGGAAAAATTAAAAGTTGCTTTTAACGATGTTGATTTTTGCCTTAAAGTATTTGACGAAGGATATTATAACGTAGTATTACCAAAAGTATTGTTATATCATTATGAATCTAAATCAAGGGGATTAGATAACACTACTAAAAAGTATGAAAGATACGTTAAAGAAGTAAATTATATGAATAAAAAGTGGAATAAATATTTAGAAAATGATTTATTTTATAACAAAAACTTTAGTATGAAAAAGTGGTATATGTTAGACAAAACAAAAAAATAAAGGAGGTTGAAAAATGGTTAAAGTTTCAGTTGTTATCCCCTTATATAACGCAGAAAAATATATTGATAGATGTCTAAAATCAATAATTAATCAAACACTAAATGACATTGAAATAATTGTTATAAATGATGGTTCGACAGATAATTCGTTAACACTTGTAAAAAAATATGAAGAACAAGATAAACGAATTAAAGTATACGATCAAAAAAATATAGGTGCTGCACTAACAAGAAATAGAGGTATTTTTTTATCAAGTGGAGATTATATAACATTTATTGATAGTGACGATTATTTAAAAAAAGATTATATTGAAACACTTTATAAAAATATTAAAAATTATGACGTATGTATTTCGGGATATATAAAAAAACTAGAAAAGAGTG
The DNA here is from genome assembly GCA_934097255.1 of uncultured Bacilli bacterium. Next base: position 4,075 of record CAKONT010000053.1, on the reverse strand, counting down.
AAAAATATTTTTATCCAACTTTCACATCATGGGATATATTTAAATATTCCGCAACTTGTGGTAAAATGTATCGAAAAAAATTTATAGTTGATAAAAAAATTAGTTATCAAAAAAGACTAATAATGGAAGATGTTTATTTTAATATTAATTGTTATTTAAAAGATGCTAAATATAACACAGTAGATTATTGTGGTTACTATTATTTTTTAAATAATGATTCTGTAACTAAAAAATCTAAGGATAAAGAAGAAGAGTTAAAATACGCTATTTCTTTATTTGAAGAAATAAATGTAAAAACTTTAAATAAAAAAATTAGTGTTTATGAACAAAATATGTTTATTAATTTTTATATAATCCATTTTGTATATATTTTAAATATGTGTTGTAGAAATTCAACGAAAGAGTATATTTTAGCTATGTTAGAAAAGTTTTATCTATTTTTAAATTCAATTGATAAATCTTGGTATAAAGTAAAATCTCCTACGAAGGAAAGCTTTAAAAATAAAGTTGCGATATATTCGATTAAAAAAATATATAAGTTTAAGCTTTCTAAAGTTTTTTCTTTTCTATTTTCTTTTCTTTTTAATAAAAAATAATATGTGTTAGAGATTTGTTTTTTTATGTTCTTTATGCTATACTTTACTGATGAAAGTAGGTGATGTATTTGAAAAGTATATTACTAACGAATTTTAATATTAAAAATTTTACTGGTTCTGAAATGGATACAATAACTATTGCAAAGTATTACCTTTCTTTGGGATATAGTGTCGATATTTTAACGCTTGAAAAGGGAAGTCCTTTACTTGATATAGTTGATAAAGATATATGCGTTTATACAATTAGTGAATCATCAAATTTAAAAAAGTATTATGATTTAGTATGGTCGCATCATTATCCGTTACTTGACTATTTGCTTTTTGCTCTTAAAATTAAAGGGGAAAAGATAGTATTTGTTTCGCTTTCGTCATTTTTAAGTTATGAGTGTTTGCCGGAATATTATGAAATGTTAAGTATAGTTGGAGCGATGAGTAACGAAACTAGAAATGCCCTTTTAAAAGAGGGATATTCTGATATAATGCTTATTCCAAATTATGCTTTTTCAAAGTCTTTTAAACATGAAATAAAAAATATTAAGAAGATAAAAAAAGTTGCAGTTATATCTAATCATATTCCAAAAGAAATTCTTGAATTAAAGAATTTGTGTGATAGCAAGAAAAAAATAGATTTAGATATATACGGTGCTAACTATAATGAAAAATTTGTAGATGATGAGTTATTACTACAATATGATGCTGTAATTTCAATTGGGAAAACAATCTTTTTTACAACTGCTCTTGGGATTCCTTCATATTGTTATGATCATTTTGGTGGGTATGGTTTTTTAAACTATGGTAATATAAAAAAAGCTTATTATTACAATTATTCCGGAAGAGGTTTTGGAAAGAAAAAAACTGCTTTAGAAATATATAACGATTTAATAAATTATAAAGTAAATGTTAATGATTTAAAAAAAATAAGACAGTTTGCTAATGAAACTTACAACTTTGAAAAAAATATGGAAAAAATAGAAAAAGCTATTTTAGAAAGCAAAAAAGTAAATTATGACATTTTATATGAAGAATATAAATATATGTTTAGAAAATGTTTATTATTCGTTGACGAAATAACAGGTAAAAATGCTCATATTAGATTTTTACAAGAGTCAATTAAGGCAATTGAAAAGGATAAAGAGCGTATTGATAAAATAAGGAAAACTTTTATTTACAAATTATATAGAAAACTAAAGAAATTAATTAAACGATAAAGGGAGAATTTATGGAAAAAAACGTGGCAATAGAAGTTAAAAATTTAACTAAAAGTTTTAATGTTTATTATGATAGAAGTAATACATTAAAAGAAAAAATAATTTTTTTTAAAAACAGCAAAAAAGAGGTTAGAACTATTCTTGATAATATTAATTTAACTATTAAAAAAGGGGAAACAGTTGCTTTAATTGGTGTAAATGGAAGTGGTAAGTCAACTCTTTTAAAGCTTATGACAAAAATAATATTTCCCAATAAAGGGCAAATTAAAACAAGTGGTAAAATAGCATCTTTATTAGAACTCGGTGCTGGATTTCATCCTGATTTTTCGGGAAGAGAAAATATTTATTTTAATGCTTCTATTTTTGGTTTGACAAGAAAAGAAATTGATGAAAGAATAGACGATATTATTAAATTTTCTGAATTAGAAAAGTATATTGACAACCCAATTAGAACTTATTCATCAGGAATGTATATGCGACTTGCTTTTTCTGTTGCAATTAATGTGAATGCTGATATACTATTGATAGATGAAATATTAGCAGTTGGCGATCAACACTTTCAAGATAAGTGTTTAAAAAAGATGCTTAGTTTGAAAAAAGAAGGAAAGACCATGGTTTTTGTAAGTCACGATATGAAAAGTGTTGAGAAGTTATGTGATCGATGTGTTTGGTTAAAAAATGGCAAAATAAAAGAAGATGGAAATAGTTGTTCTGTTATTGAAAACTATTTAGAAGATATAAATAAGTAGGTGATTTTAATGTTTAAGAATATATATAATTATCGTGAATTTTTTAAAACTTCTGTTTCCAAAGAATTTAGAGGAAAATATAAAAAGTCAGCGTTAGGAGTTTTATGGTCTTTTATAAATCCTCTTCTTCAAATTCTTGTTTATTCGGTTGTTTTTAGTTTTATAACAAGATCAAATATAGATAACTATACCATTTTTTTAATTGTCGGTCTTATTCCATGGAATTTTTTTTCTAATACGATTATGCAATCTACGCCATCAATTGTTATTAATGGTGGAATTATAAAAAAGATTTATTTTCCAAGAGAAATATTACCAATATCTGTTGTGACAAGTAACTTAATTAATTTTTTAATATCTTGTTTAATTATTGTTATTGCATTATTTATTAGTGGAATTGGTATTACGCGTTATGCGCTATTTTTCCCATTAATTCTTTTACTTCAATATTCATTTTTAATTGGTATGTCTCTTGTTATATCATCTGTTACTGTATATATAAGAGATTTAGAGCATTTTGTTAATGTTCTTCTTATGTTGTGGCTTTATGCTACTCCTGTTTTATACGAAGCAAGTTTAATTCCAGTAAAATTACAAACACTTTTTAAACTTAACCCGATGTATCATATAATTGGTGCATATAGAGATATATTATATTATCAAGTTTTACCAGATTTCAAAGATTTAGGCATTATGTTTATAGTATGTACAATATTTTTTATGTTTGGGTATTCAATTTTTAAGAAATTAGAAAAACGATTTGCAGAGGAGTTGTAATATGAAGAAATTTTTTGTATTAGTTAAAAATAGTATTCAAATTATGTGGAGAAGACATCATTTTTTAATTCCCCCAAAATATTTTAAAAAGTATGTTGCATCCTTTTTTAGAAAAGTTAAAAGATTAAAAAATCCTAAATTTTTAAATCCTATTGATAAAAATGAATATCAAATGTATTTAAAAAGTGTTAAAGAAGAAGAAATAGATTTAAATTTATTAAAATATAAACCACTTATTTCAATAGTTATTCCTGTTTATAATATTGAAGAAGAATATTTAACTGAATGTATAAACTCTATTTTAGAAAATACATATCAAAATTTTGAAATATGTTTAGCAGATGATTGTTCTACTAAAAAAGAAACAATTGAATTGTTAAAAAGACTTAGTAAACTTGATAAAAGAATAAAAGTTGTTTATAGAAAAGAAAATGGTCATATTTCAAAATGTACAAATTCAGCACTTGATCTTGCAACGGGAGAATATATTGCTTTAATGGATGACGATGATCTTCTTTCAAAAAATGCTTTGTATGAAGTTGTTTTAGCTATTAATAAGGATAAAACAATTGATTTTATTTATACAGATGAAGATAAGATGGATATGAATGGGGATTATTTAGAACCTCATTATAAGAGTGATTTTGCATTGGATAGTTTTTTTGGTGGAAATTATATATGTCATTTTACTGTTTTGAGAAAAGATATTTTTGAAAAAATAGGTAATTTTAACTCTGAGTATAAT
>CAKONT010000052.1 GCA_934097255.1 uncultured Bacilli bacterium | reverse complement strand
ATTAAAAGATGAAGTAAATAAAGAAATTATTACAGTTAGTCCTGTCGAGTATAGACTTGATAAAACTAAAAATATAAAAAATCCTCTAAATATGAGGGGGGATACATTATCTGTTAAAGCTGTTGTTAGTGCCATACCTAAGAAAAATATTTTATCTGTTGTGTCAGTTTTAGAAGATTTAGGTATTGAAGTAGTTGATGTTTTATTTTCTTCAGCAGCTAATTACTATGCCGTAAAAACAGCTGATTTAGATACTAAAGTTGTTGCAATGATTGATATTGGAGATGAAATAACAAAGGTTTCTATATTTAACAAAGGAGTTATGATAAAAGAGAAAAATATATTACTTGGTGGAGTTAATATAGATAATGATATTTCTTTTAAATATAAGACAACTATGGAACAATCAAGAGAAATAAAGGAACAATTTGCAGTATGTAATAGAAAATATGCTGATGTTGATGAGGAAGTTACATATATTAATAGATTAAATGAGAGTGTTACAATTGATCAATATCGATTATCAGAAATGATTGAATCACGAATAGTAGAAATGCTTAAAAATATGAAAAATGAAATAAATAGCTTAACAAATCGCGAAATAGGTTATATAATAATAACAGGTGGTATAACATCTATGTTAGGCTTCAATGCGATAGTAGAAGAGCTATTTCCTAGAAATGCTAGTGTTATCAATTTAGGGTTAATAGGAATTAGAGATAATAGATATGCAAGTGCCTATGGAATAATAAAATATTTTGTAGAAAAATTAGAATTAAGAGGAAAAGAGTATACGATGTTTCAAGAAAATAAAATAGAAGAAATGTTATCGACAAGAAAGAAAGTAGGGGCATCGGGTGTGCTTAGCAAAATATTTGAAAAAATATTTGATTAAGGAGAGATGAGGAAATGTTTGATTTAGCAATGTCAGATCAAATGGCAAAAATTAAGGTAATAGGTGTCGGTGGTGGCGGAGGAAACGCTGTCAATCGAATGATCGAAGCGGGTGTAAGAGGAGTTGAGTTTATTGTTGTAAACACAGATTCTCAAGTTTTAGCAATATCTAAAGCTGAAACAAAGATACAATTAGGAACAGGATTAGGCGCTGGAGCTAAACCAGAAATAGGAAAAGAAACAGCTGTTAAAGCAAAAAAAGAAATAGAAGAGTGTTTAAAAGGTGCTGATATGGTTTTCATTACTTGTGGAATGGGTGGAGGAACTGGAACAGGAGCAGCACCAATTATTGCTGAAATAGCTCAAAATTTAGGAGCATTAACAGTTGCAATAGTAACACGTCCATTTTCTTTTGAAGGAAAAAGAAGAATGGATAACGCAATAAAAGGAATAGAAGAATTAAAACCACATGTTGATACATTAATAGTTATTCCAAATGATAGATTAAGAGAAATAATTGATAAATCTACTCCAATGCTTGATGCGTTTAAAGAAGTTGATAATGTATTACTTCGTGGAGTTCAATCTATATCTGACTTGATTTCTGTTGTTGGACTTGTTAACTTGGACTTTGCTGATATAAAATCAGTTATGGAAAAGTCAGGTAATGCTATAATTGGTATTGGTATTGGAACAGGAGAAGATAGAGCTGCTGAAGCTGCAAAACAAGCTGTTACATCGCCACTTCTTGAAACGTCAATCCATGGTGCAACAGATGCTATTATTAATATAACCGGTGGTGCTAATCTTACATTGTTCGAAGCAGAACAAGCTGCCGAAGTTGTAAGAGCATCTTCAAATACTGATATAAACGTAATCTTTGGAACAGTAATTAACGAAAACTTAAACGATGAAGTTATTGTTACAATAATAGCAACAGGCTTTGATAAGAAAAGTACGACAAGACCACTTTATAGAGAAGCATCAACAGTAACTAGAAGAAGTCCAATTGGTTCTGAATACGAAGAAGACGATAGTGATTCTTCAACAAGTACTTTTGAACCATCTGAGATTGATATTCCAAGATTTTTGAAAAACAATAATTTTTAAAGTAAACATGTTTGTTTGATTTTTTAAATCTTTCAAATTGAAAAAATTAACAAAATGTGGTATAATCTTGAAGTAGCAAAACAAGGAAGGGTTAAAAGACTTACTGATATGGAAAAAGAATATTTAAAAATAGTAAAAAAGATTATAAATAATAAAAATTATAAAAAACTTAAGAATGAAACACATCATAATCATTATGAAAGATACTCACATTCTATTGCAGTTTCTTATAAGACATATAAAATATGTAAAAAACTTAATCTTGATTATGTAAGTGCTACAAGAGCTGCTGTTTTACATGATTTCTTTTTCGATAACCAATTTTTAGATAAAAGCAAATTTTATAAACTTACTACTCACTACAAAAAGTCACTTGAAAATGCGAGTAAAATTACTTCTTTAAATGAAAAAGAAAAAAATATTATTTCGTCACATATGTTCCCAATTGGTGGAAAACTACCAAGATCTTTAGAAAGTGTAGTTGTAGATTTTATAGATGATGTTGTTTCTTTTAGAGAGTTTTTCTCTTATAAATATAGATTAGTAAAAACAATATTTGATTATTTAATAATTAGTTTTATTTATTAAAACTAATTATTAATTGTCTTCGTAGCTCAGTAGGATAGAGCAATTGCCTCCTAAGCAATAGGTCGGTGGTTCAAATCCACTCGAGGACGCCATAATTTGATTATTTTAAAAGGCTTAAAGGTCTTTTTTATTTTACAAATATTAAAGTATTTTCTATGTAATATTGTTGATTTATAGTCTAGTATGTGGTAATATTTAAACTAGAAGGAGGATAAAAAAATTGAAAAAATTTAATTTATTTTTAGTAGCGTTAATTTCAATTTTTGCTTTTACATTTGAAGTTAATGCGAAAGATGTTGCAACAGAAGATGAATTATATGAAGCACTAAAAGCAGGGGAAGACATAACACTTACAGATGATTTTAAGGTAACAAGATCTGACCTTAAAGTATCTAATGAAGTTTCTTTAGACTTAAATGAGCATACAATTACATTTGCTAAAAAAAAGAATATTTTATTAATGGGCGCAAGCTTAGAAGTTACTGGAAAAGGAACTTTAGTAGAAGAAGATCCATATTATTCACCAATAATGATTAGAGGATCTGAAAATAAAGATGATGTTAATTATACTACTTTAACAATAGGAAAAGATGTAACTATTAAAGGTTGGGCTGGCATTTTTATCAATCAAGTAGCAATAGGTAAACCATATGGTTACGGAATTACAGTAAATATTTATGGTACAGCAGTTGGTACACCTGATAGTACTGGTGATCTTGGACATGGTATTTATGAAAATGGAGAAATAAAAGATCCAACAAACGCACCGGTTATAAATATTTATAAAACTGCTAAGATAAGTTCACAAGCAACAGGTATTTATGCAGCAGGATATGGAACTTGGACTATTGAAGATGGAGCATTAATTGAAGGTGCTGAAACTGGTATTGAAATTCGTGCTGGAATTTTAAATGTAAATGGTGGTACAATTATCGGTAATGAATCAAAAACACAAGTAACACCAAATGGTAATGGTGAAACAACAATAGGAGCAGGTATCGCTATTGCTCAACACACTACAAAATTAGATATTACAGTAAATATCAAAAATGGAACAATTAAAGGATATACTCCTTTATACGAAAGTAATCCACAAAAAAATAGCGCATCAGATTTAGATAAAGTAACTTTATCAATAACAGGTGGTAAATTTGAAACTATAAATGAAGGAAAAGATGCTATTTATAGTGAAAACAAAAAAGAATTTATAACAGGAGGAACATTCTCAAGTGACGTTTCTTCTTATACAGCTAGTAAATATATAACAAGTTTAACAACAGCTGGTTATGTTGTAGAAGAATATGTTTCATCATCAACTACTGATGGAAGTAATACAACTGCAACAATTGAAACTGAAGAGCCATTTGAAAATTCTTTATATTTAGAAGTAAATAAATATGAAGGCGAAAAAAGTGAAGAAGCTGAAAAAGAAGTTTTGAATAAATATAAAAATGATAAATTAAAAGATGTTTCACTTATCGGCTTATATGAAATAAATATGGTTGATGGTGTAGCAGTTTATCCAATGGAAAATGGTAAATTTACTATTTCAATTAGTATTGATAGAGATCTTAGAAAATATGATCATTACAAAGTTTTATACTTTGATGAAGATGGCAAAATTGCTGAAGAATTTGATGCTAAATTAGATAATGGAATGGTAACATTTACAACAACTCATTTAAGTGATTATGGAATTATTGGATATAACGATGGTGTTAAAAATCCAGAAACAAGAGATAACATTTTAGCATTTGTTGGTATGTTAGTTTTATCAACAATTACTATTTCTAGTGCTTTGAAATTAAAAAAAAGATATAACTAATAAATAAATTTAAGTTCTAGTTCAGATTTTGAATTAGAACTTTTTTTAAAAGTGTTAAGTATATTTAAGATGATTTAAAATTACCTTACAGAAATTGTGTAAAGTAATTTTCTTTTTTTATAGCTAATAACAATAATTTACATTATAATAACATATTATTTAAAACCAAAAAACATGTAAAATAAATGAATAATTTTATAGTTATATAAAGTAGAAATATAAAAAAAAGAGTTTTTTTACAAATCCTAGTCTTTTTATACATTTATTGACATAATATTAATATGTATATAACGGTATCGTTTACATTGTCACATCTTTTTTGTATAATTTTAGTTAAGTGATGGTGTTAAATTGACATTATTAAAGAGAGAAATTTAATAAGGAAAAAATAATATAATAGTTAGAATAAATAATGCAATATCTCTCGTGCAACTAATTATTTGTTATTTTGTGAATAATTATGAGTATAATAAAACTATCTAATGTTTCAAAATTTTACTATAAAAAAGGTGTCATAGCAAGTGGTTTTTCTCGTGTTAATCTAGAATTTTCGATGGGAGAGTTTGTTGTTATAACAGGAGAAAGTGGTAGTGGTAAGTCGACACTTTTAAATGTAATAAGTGGACTTGATACTTACGAAGAAGGAGAAATGTACATAAATGGCGAAGAAACGAGCCATTTTACCGAAAAAGACTTTGAAGATTATCGAAGAAAATATATAGGTAACATTTTTCAAAACTTTAATCTTATTAATAGTTATTCTGTTTATCAAAATATTGAACTTGCACTACTTTTAAATGGCAAGAAAAAAAGAACTATTAAAAAAGAAGTATTAGAATTAATAAAAAAAGTTGGATTATATAAATTTAGAAAAACAAAAGTATCAAAATTATCTGGAGGTCAAAAACAAAGGGTTGCTATTGCAAGAGCTCTTGCGAAAGATACACCTATAATTTTAGCAGATGAACCAACAGGAAACCTCGATAGTAAATCAGCTTTGGAAATAATGAAGTTACTTAGTGAAGTTGCCAAAGAAAAATTAGTTATTGTTGTAACTCATAATTATGAACAAGTTGAAAACTATGCGACAAGAAAAATAAAAATGCACGATGGACGTGTTTTAGAAGATAAAAAAATAAAGGACTATGAAGAAGTAAAGCAAATTTTAGAAGCAGATAATAAAAAAATTACTTGGTTTAATAGGATAAGACTATCGTTTAGAAATACTTTTAATATAATACCAAAGTTTCTTTTATTACTTATTGTTTATTTATTTGTTACTGTTGCTATAATATCAGAATATGCTTTTTTTAAAGAACAAGAATATGTCGAATCAAAAATAGGTAGTAATTATGTTTTTTCAAATATAAGTGATAAGAGAATAATAATTAAAAAAAATGACTTAACTTCATTTCAAGAAGAAGATTACGAAACTTTAAAAAAATTAGATAATGTCGATTATGTTATAAAAAATGATTTATTAATAGATACATTTATCAGTTTAACAGATAATGAAAATCTTTGGTTAGATGGCAATGTTTATAGTATAAATAATTTTAGTGGAGATTTATCTTTTGGACATTTACCAAAAGAAGAAAATGAAATAATTATAGAGGGAAGTCCTAATGATTATTATCTCGATTCTTTAAAAGATCAGTTATTAGAACGTGATTTTTATATTACGGACTATTTGACAGGACAAACAAATGAAAATAATAAATTAAAAATAGTAGGTATTAAATATAAGGAAGATGCAAACAATTATAATAACAATATATATATGAGTGATAGTAAGATAAGTAATATAAATTTTCAAATAAATGAAGCATTTAGTACTATAAAATATCTATTTTTAAATAAATATTATAGTGTTTTTTCGTATGATTTAGATAATACCATAATACCTAATGATAATGTTCCAGTTGGAAGTGTATATATTTCTTCAGATAATGATTATTTGTGTCCTTATGAATATTGTATTGGAAGACCATTAAGTATTGAAGTTAATAATATTTATTATAGTCAAAAGATAGATTTAACTGTCTCTAATACTTACTCTAAAAGAAATATAAATTATTTACTTGGTGTTAATAATTTTGATGATATAAATGGAGCTATTTTTGTAAATAGTAGTGATTACAATAAATTATTTGATAAAGGTAATTATCAAAGTAGTGTCTTTATTAAAGATATAAAGAAAATAAATGATACAGAAGATAAACTAAATAAAATGGGTTATAATACTTTGCTTATTAAAGATACTATTGTTAAATCGACAGCCGAAGAAGTTATTAAAATAATAAGTACTATTGTTACTATTCTTCTTATTATAGTATTATTTTTCATATCTTACTT
>CAKONT010000051.1 GCA_934097255.1 uncultured Bacilli bacterium | reverse complement strand
AATGGTGATGAATATGTATGTATTAAAAAGAATATTTGGAATGAGTTTTAAACAAATGTTTTCAAAAATAAATGAAATAAGTAAAAAAACAAAAAAAAGTAAAATATTTATATTTTTTGATATGGCACTTTGTGCGGTAAAGTATCAAGCTGGCTATATGGATTATTGGCTATTTGAAATGTATAATTTAAATAATCGTCAAAGAAAAACGATTATGACAAGAGGTAAAAATAATTATTTAATAAAAAAATATAATGACAAAAGATATATTCACATTTTTGAAAATAAAGATGAATTTTTAGAAAGATTTAAAGACTATGTAAAGAGGGATTTTCTTTTTTTAAATGACAATTTGAATGAATTCAAATCTTTTTGTAAAAAACATAGTAAATTTATTGCAAAACCTAGAGATGGTAGTTGTGGTAAAGGAATCGAGATAATTAAAATAAATGGTAATGTGAATGAAATCTATAAGTATTTGCTTGAAAAAAAATTGGTAGTTGTTGAAGAATTAATTATTCAAGATAAAGAAATAGACAAGATTAATCCTAGTTGTATTAATACTTTTAGAATCGTTAGCATTAATAAAAATAATGAAGTCGGAATTGTTGCAGCATATTTTAGAATTGGTGGAGGCCATAATTTTGTTGACAATTTTAATTCCGATGGTATGGTTGTTCCAATTGAAATATCAACAGGGAGTATTAAATATAATGCGTTAGACAAAAATGGCAACTTGTATAAATTCCATCCGAATACTAATTACCCTCTTGTCGGCTTTGTTATTCCAAAATGGAACGAAATAAAAGAATTGGTAAAAAAACTTGCTCAGGTTGTTCCGGAAGTTGGAATGGTAGGTTGGGACATAGCTCTTTCTAATAAGGGTCCAGTTGTTGTTGAAGCAAACGATTTTCCAGGACATGATATTTATCAGTTGCCTCCACATAGAACAAATGGAATAGGTGTTTTACCTCAGTTTACTAAATATTTCTAATATTTACATACTAATTTACAAAAAAAGTAGTAGTTTGTTTCTATTACTTTTTTTATGTTTACACTTGACTTTACATTAAAACATGATAAAATTTAATTATATGAAAGGATAGATTTGTATGAAAGAAGTAAATAGAATAATTACCGAAAGTGGTTTATCTAAAGTTAATGTAGCAAAGTATTTAGGTGTTTCAAGACAAATGTTATATAATTATTTAGCTTTAAAAACAATTAATGAAATACCTAAGGATAAAGGTTATAAATTATTAAATTTGTTTGGAGTAACAAAAGAAGAAGAATTAAAAAGAATTAAGGTTGATCAAAAGTTTATCGAAGAAGTAGAAAAAAGACTTGATGAAGTTTTAGATAACAATTTTTCAAGAGACAATACTTTTAATATTCCTGGTTTAAATAAGAAAGAACAAGAGTTATTTACAGATATTGTATCTTTATTAAAAGAAAAATTGACTGATGAAAAACAAGATACAACTTATGATACATTAAGGTATTTGTATTATTTTTTACAAACAATGGATAGAGTAGAGGAATTAAAATATATTTTAGTATATATGGCTAAAAATAATTGTTTTATACCTCCACTTGAATTTGTTTATGATGAGGATAAACAATATTCATTTGAAGGAATATTTTATACAGCGATGACTTTATATTCAAATAAAGGTGCAGCAAAAAATAAAGTTATGGAAGCACATAAAAGATTTGAACAAGACATCGAATCAAAAAAAGAAGAAAAATTAAGCCGTACACAAGAACTTAATTCATTTAGAATTCAAGCTTTACAAGAACTTGGATATACGTCAATTACTGATAATAATGCTAAAGAAGTATTTGAAAAAATAGCAGAAATTATGTCTAGAAAGTTTTAAAAGGAGATTTGTATGAAGCAAATAAGATTTTTCTTAGGTTTATGGGCAGCGAAGTTTTTAATGCTTATATATAAAATTATTAGCAATGAAAAAGATGATAGACCTGGTCTTTTAGCATATCGTTTTAGTGATGATTTTATTAGCAGAATATCTAAACCAAAACTTGTTATTGCAGTTACAGGAACAAATGGTAAAACAACTGTTTCTAATGTAATAAATGATATTTTAAAATTAGATGGTAAAACAATTTCATTTAACGATTGGGGAGCAAACACTTTAGCAGGAGATGCGAGATGTTTGATAGATTCTGTTAATATATTCAATAAACCACGTAAAGATGTTGCTATATTGGAAATGGATGAAATGACATCTCCTGAAACTATTCCATATATTAAACCAAATTATGCAATTATAACAAATATATGCCGTGATAGTATAAGAAGAAATGCTTATCCAAGTTTTATTTTATCAAAATTAGAACAAGCGTTTAAAAACTCTAAAGATACAGTTTTAATTTTAAATGCTGATGATCCAATAAGTAGTTTTATTAATGTTGACAATAAAAAAATATATTATTCTTTAAATAAACAAAAAGAAGAAATAGTAAAATATAATGCGACAGATTTTCCAGTGTGCCCTAAATGTTTCCATGAAATAGAATATGTTTATCAGCATTATCGTCATATTGGTAAAGTAAAATGTCAAAATTGTTCATTTAAGTCAATAGATGCTAAATATAAATGTTGTAACGTCAACTATGATAAATTATTATTAGATTTAGAATATGATAATAAAAAAGTTTCATATAGTTTAATTTCTCCATCAATTTTTAATGTATTTAATACATTGTCTATTATTTCTTTATTTAAAGAAATGGGGTATGATGATAAAACCTTACAAGAGTATATGAAAAGGGTAAAAGTTCCATTATCAAGAGAAAATAAATCATCTTTAGATGGTTTAGAAATAGATTTACAAATTGCTAAAGGACAAAATGTTAGTGCAACATCGACTGTATTTGAACATGTTTCTCATATGAAAGAAAATATGGAAATTATTTTAATACTAGATGAAGTTTGTTGTAAAAAAGATAAAACAGAGACAATAACATGGCTATACGAAACAGATTTTTCATTTTTAAATAAAGAAAACATAAAAAAAATAATTGTTGGTAGCTATCTTTCAAAAGATTATAAAGTTTCTATGATGATGCAAGGAATACCTGAAGAAAAAATAGTTTTAGTTGAAAAAGAAGAAGACACTATAAATTATGTTGATTTTAAAGATATCGATAAAATAATGATTTTATATGAAATAGAATATATTACAAAATCAAAGATGTTAAGAGATAAAATAATTGAAAAATATAATGAGGAGTTAAAAAATGACAATTGAAATATTATATAGTGAACTTACAAATATTTATGGTGATCTTGGAAATATTAGATTTTTAGAAAAAACATTAGAAAAAGAAAATGTTAAGTTTATTTATACTAAAATAAATGATAAACCTTATTTTTCTTCTAATAAAGTTAATATGATTTATATGGGTTCAATGCCTGATGAGTATCAAGAGTTAATTGTTAAAAAATTACTTCCTTATAAGGAAAAATTAAAAAAGTTGATCGATGATGATGTAATAGTTTTATTTACTGGAACTGCTTTAGAAATAGTTGGAGAATATATTTTAGAAGATGATAAAAAAATACCGGGATTAAATTTGTTTGATGTTTATTTTGTAAGAGATAAAAAAAGAAGACATAATTCTTTATTTGTTGGAACATTTAATAATATAAAATTGGTTGGAAATAGAAGTCAATTTACATTTATGTATGGAAATAATAAATATCCTTTTATGAAAGTTAGAAAAGGATGTTTTGGTATGAATAAAGAGAGTGATATTGAAGGGATTAACTATAAGAACTTTTTTGCTACATATCTTTTAGGGCCAATATTAGTTCTTAATCCGTATTTTACTAAATATTTACTTCAAAAGATGAATATTAATACTCCGTGTTTTAAAGAAAATGATGTTATTTTAGCATACGAAGAAAGATTAAAAAATTACGATAATGATAAGACAAGATTTTTACTTGGAGATCATGGTTAAAATATAAAAATAAAGACTAACAAAATTTTTGTTAGTCTTTATATATTCTTTTAATATTAGACGGAATAGTTGATAAAAGATATGGCATACTTTTTTTTACCTCATTTGTTACTTTGTTAATATTTAACTTATCATTAAAAAAATATACATTATCTTTAATAGATACTTCATTATCTATTTCAATTATTGAAATACACATATTTACATCGAGTATATTATATATCTTATCTTTAATAAAAACATGTTTATAATTCACATTAAAACCGTTATAGTAACCAACTGGAATAACAGCAACCGTCATATCATTTTCTGCTACATAATTTGCATCATATCCAATCTTACTTCCTTTTTTTATATTATGAATTTCAATAATATTAGTGTAATATGAAATAGCATATTTAACAGGAATAATAAAAGTTTCATTAATAGGGGATAAGTGTAATTTATTTCTTATATAATTTCTTTTAATACATTTTAATTTATTAACAAAACCATTTTTATTTATATCACTCATACAATTTCCAAAAATTATTTCACCAATACGACATCCATTTGCAAAATCAAATTTTTTATGTATAACTAAAGCATTACTGCTTACAAGATCGACAATTTTAATTTTTTCTAAATCAATTTCTTCTGTTAAGTATTTAAAACGATTAACTTGTGTGTCAAAATAATTATCGACTATACCTAAAGTAGCTAAATGGGTATAAATCCCTTCAAAAATCAAATTATATTTTTTATTTATTATAGTATCATTATATATTTTATTGACATCACTTTTATTATCAATGCCAAATCGATTCATACCTGTATTTAGTTTTAAATGAAATTTTAATTTTTCTTTTATATTTTCTTTTGTTAATTCATAGTAAAAGTCCATATTTGAAATTGTTATTGTTAGATTATTTTCTATACAAAGTTTAATATCATTAATTTTAATTGGTTGTAATATTAAAACTGGAAAATTTTTATTTACATATTTTCTAACTTCCATTGCTTCATCAATTGTTGCAACTGCAAAGTAATTAATTTTAGTATCTTTAATATATCTTAAAAGTTCAAATCCATGCCCATAACAGTTTCCTTTAACAACACCGATAAAATATTTGTAATCGTTAAATTTTTCAGTTATTGTTTTAATATTTTCTTTTATAGTATTTACATTTATTAATAAAAAAGCATCATTATTCATAAAATATTTCACCATCCTAGAATTATTATACAATATATGAGGGATAATAGTAAATAAGATAAGGATTTGTATTTTAATTATAATTATGCTAAAATTATATAAATAGAAAGAGGAACAATATGAAAAAAAATTCTTTTATTCAAGGAACAATTATTGCATCAGTTTCAATTATAATTGTAAAATTGTTAGGTGCTTTATATGTTATTCCATTTTATAAAATAATAGGGGAGCAAGGGGGAACATTATATAGTTATGCGTATAACATATATAATTTATTTTTAAATATTTCAACGGCAGGAATACCACTTGCTATTTCAATGCTGATAAGTGAATTTAATACTTTAAAAAAATTTGATGCTAAGGAAAGAACATATAAAATTGGTAAAAATTTAATTCTTATTTTTTCAAGTATTTGTTTTATTGTGATTTTTCTTTTTTCCAAACAAATTGCTTTTTTCTTAACATCAGGTCTTACTGGAAATAATACACTTGATGATATATCACTTTGTATCAAAGCAATTTCATTATGCTTACTCGTAACGCCTTTGTTAAGTGTTTTAAGGGGATATTTTCAAGGACATAAATATATTACACCGACTTCTATTAGTCAAGTTATCGAACAAATAATAAGAATAATTATTGTTTTATTAGGTTCATATATTTCGTTAAATGTATTACATACAAAATTATCTATCGGTGTTAGTATATCACTTCTTGGAGCATTTTTCGGTGCTTTATTCTCATTTATTTATCTAAAGCTAAAAGCTAAGAAAAATAAAGAGTTATTTAATGAAGTAAAAGAAAAAGATGAGATAACAAATAAAGAAATCTTCAAACGTATAATATCTTATTGTATTCCTATTATCCTCGTTGCAGTTGTACAAAATATATATGATACAGTAGATCTAAAGTTAATAATAAAAGGGCTAAATATGATTGGCTATGACAAATCTGAAGTTGAAATTATTGGATCTGTAATTGTTACATGGGGACCTAAAATATGTATGATAATTGTTGCTATATCGATGGGACTTTCGACAAGCTTAATTCCTCATATGGTAAGTAATTATGTAGAAAATGATATGAAAGAAGTAAATAGAAAATTTAATCAATCAATATCTACTATGATTATTACAACCCTTCCAATGGCAATTGCAATTATATTCTTATCCAAAGAAGTATATTACTTATTTTATGGTGAAAGTTTATATGGTGGTTTAGTACTAAAATATTTAGCAGTTGTAAATATCTTTTTAGGCATTTTAACAGTTATAAATACAGCTCTTCAAGGCATGAAGAAATTTAAAATAATATATATTAATACTATTACTGGATTAGTTATAAACGCACTACTTGATATACCACTTGTTTTACTATTTAATAAAATTGGTCTTACTCCTTATGTCGCAACAATTATTGCAACAATAATAGGATGTATAACTTCTTATATAGTTGTTTTAATTTATTTAAATAGAAGTTTAGAATTTAATTATAAATTAGTCGTTAAAACATTAAAAAAACTTCTTGTACCAAGCATTTCAATGTGTGTAGTATTATTTTTATTAAAACATTTTATTACTTTAAAATTAAACTATATTAACGCAATTATAACTATTTTCTTCTTTGGAGTAATATC
>CAKONT010000050.1 GCA_934097255.1 uncultured Bacilli bacterium | reverse complement strand
GGTATAGGAGTACTGGTTTGGGGAGTTGAGGCCAATTTGAGAGTTTTTAGTTTTAAAAAATGTATATTGATAATTTAAAAATCAAAAATTTTAGAAAAATAACAGATATTAATATCAATTTAAATAAAAATATCAATATTTTTATTGGAAATAATGCTCAAGGAAAAACCAGTATTTTAGAAAGTATCTATGTTCTTGCTCTTTCAAAATCATTTAGAAATACTGATGAAGTAACCCTTATAAATAATAACTTTAACTTTTGTAAATTAGCATCAGAAATTACTTTGAAGCAAAATAAAAAAGTTTTGTTAGAAATAATTTTAGAAAAAAATAACAAAACTTTAAAAATTAACAAAAAGGAAGAGAAAAAAGTTCAAAACTATTTAAAAAACTTAAATGTTATAATGTTTAGTCCAGATGATCTAGATATAATAAAAAAATCACCAACTGTAAGAAGAAATCTTTTAAATATTGAATTATGTCAGTTGTTCGGAAACTATATGAAAGTTTTGAACGAATATAATAAATTAATAAAAATAAGAAATGAATATTTTAAAAAAAATGTAAAAAAGATTGATTATGTCTATTTAGATATAATTACAGAAAAACTTGCTTCTAGAGAGGTTATTATTAAAAAATATCGTGAAAAATATATTGAAAATATAAACTTAAATATTGGAAATATATATGATAAAATAGCTAAAAATAAAAATTTATATGTAAAATATAACGAGAATATTTCTTATAAAGATAAGGAAGAAATATTTAAATTTTATAAGGAAAATTATGCTCAAGAAATAGCAAATGGTGTTACTTTATATGGTAGTCATAGAGATGATTTAGAATTTTATTTAGATGGCGTTAATTTAAAAATTTATGGTTCACAAGGTCAACAAAGAATGGCTGTTTTAGCTTTTAAATTAGCAGAAATAAATATTTTTAAAGAGGCAACAGGAACATATCCTATCGTATTATTAGATGATATTTTTAGCGAGTTAGATGTAAATAAAAGAAACAACTTGTTAAAATTTATCAAATCTAATATTCAATTTATTATTACAACTACTGATATAAATAATATAAGTAAAAAAATCTTAGATAAGGCAACTATATTTAAGATAGAAGATGGAAAAATAAAAAAACAAGGAGACAAAGTATGAAAAATGACATAAAAGAATCTCATTATGATTCATCTGATATACAAGTATTGGAAGGGCTTGAAGCAGTAAGAAAAAGACCTGGTATGTATATTGGAACAACTGATGTAAAAGGACTTCATCATTTAGTATGGGAAATAGTAGATAATTCAATTGACGAAGCTTTAGCTGGTTATTGTAAAAATATTTCGGTTGTGATAAATAAAGATAACTCAATAACAGTTAAAGATGATGGACGTGGAATTCCCGTTGATATTCATCCAAAAACAAAAAAATCTACTGTTGAAACTGTTTATACAATATTACATGCCGGAGGAAAGTTCGGTGGAGGAGGATATAAGGTATCTGGAGGACTTCACGGTGTCGGTGCTAGCGTTGTAAATGCGTTAAGTAAGTGGTTAGAGGTTAAAGTATATAAAAATGGAGAGGTTAACTATATTAGATTTGAAAATGGTGGAAAAACGGTTGAACCATTACACGTTATTGATAAATGTAGTGAAAATAGAACTGGTACAACTGTAACGTTTAAACCAGATCCAGAAATTTTCGATACAGATGTGTATGATTATGAAACATTAAAGGTTAGAATAAGAGAGTTAGCTTTTTTAAACAAAGGATTGTCAATTAATTTAAGAGATGATAGAGATTTAGAAGATACAATAGGAGAAACTTTTTTCTATGAAGGTGGAATAAGTGAATATGTTAGATTTATAAATCACAATAAAACTGTTCTTCATGAAGATATTATCCATTTAGAAGGAGAGGAAGACGGTGTTATTTTTGAAGTTGCAATGCAATATAATACCTCTTATAATGACAATATATATTCTTTTGTTAACAATATAAATACTCACGATGGTGGTACTCATGAAGAGGGTGTAAGACGTGCATTAACTAGAGTTATAAATAGTTATGCTAGAAAAAATAATATTTTAAAAGAAAAAGACGAACCTTTAACAGGCGATGATGTTAAGGAAGGTTTAACTATGATTATTTCCTGCAAACATCCTAATCCACAATTTGAGGGACAAACTAAAGGAAGACTTGGTAATAGTGAGGTAAGAAAGTTAGCTGATAGCGTTTTTTCAAAGGGATTTGAGAGATTTTTAATGGAAAATCCTGATGATGCAAAAATTATTATCAATAAATCTCTTTTAGCTTGTCGTGCAAGGCATGCGGCAAAAAAAGCAAGAGAAATAACACGTAAAAGTGATTTGGCTATTACTAATTTTTTTGGTAAATTGTCAGATTGTAAAAGTAAAGACCCAAGAGAATCAGAAATATTTATAGTCGAAGGAGATTCAGCAGGAGGTAGTGCTAAGAAAGGTAGAGATTCTATCACACAAGCAATTCTTCCTCTTCGTGGAAAGATATTGAACGTTGAAAAAGCAAGACTTGATAGAGCTCTTAGTAACGAAGAAATAAGGACAATTATTACTGCTTTTGGTACGGGAATTGGCGATGATTTTGACTTATCAAAACTTAGATATGACAAAATAATTATAATGACCGATGCCGATGTTGATGGATCACATATTAGAGTGTTACTTCTTACTCTTTTTTATAGATTTTTTAAACCGATTGTAGAACAAGGTCATGTCTATGCTGCACAACCTCCACTTTTTAGAATTATGCACGGAAAAACTAGAAAATATGTTTTGAATGAAGAGGAATTAAATTCATATTTGCAGTCTTTACCAGATAATGTGAGAAATCGTGCTGAGGTTGCTAGAATGAAAGGTCTTGGTGAAATGGATGCAGATGAATTAAATGAAACAACTATGGATATTGAAAAACGTACACTTAGAAAGATTACGGTAGATGATTGTGTTCAAGCAGATTCTATTTTTGAAAAATTAATGGGTGACGAAGTAGAACCAAGAAGAAAATTTATCGAAGAAAATGCTGGATATGTTCAAAATCTTGATATTTAGGGGAGAATGATAGATAATGGAAGAAAATAAAGAACAAATGTTTGATGAAGAGTTAGAAAAAGTTGATATAAATAGTGATAATTTTAACGGTTACTTTCATGAAAGAGACAGTTTATCAGAAAATAATATTGTTGACGAAGTAAAAACTTCATTTCTTGAGTATTCTATGAGTGTAATAGCATCTAGAGCTTTGCCAGATTTACGTGATGGTCTAAAACCAGTTCATAGAAGAATCCTTTGGTCTATGTATGAATCTGGATACACTCCCGATAAGCCTCATCGAAAAAGTGCTAAAACTGTTGGTGAAGTTATGGGTAATTATCATCCACATGGTGATTCTAGTATTTATGAAGCGATGGTTCGTCTTGCTCAAGATTTTAATCAACGTTATATGCTAATTGATGGTCATGGTAATTTTGGTAATATAGAAGGCGATGGTGCAGCGGCAATGCGTTACACTGAATCTCGTTTGGCAAAAATATCTCTAGAATTGTTAAAGGATATTAACAAAGATACAGTTGATATGGATGACAACTTTGATGTTACAAGAAAAGAACCAAAAGTTCTTCCATCTAGATTTCCAAATGTTTTAGTAAATGGAAGTATGGGAATAGCAGTTGGTATGGCTACTAATATTCCTCCGCATAATTTAGGCGAAGTAATAGATGGATGTGTTGCTTATATTGATAATCCAGATATAGATACAATAGGATTAATGCAATACATAAAAGGACCAGACTTTCCAACCGGTGGTATAATTCTTGGTAATTCTGGTATAAAAAAAGCTTATGAAACAGGAAGAGGGACAATAACAATAAGAAGTAAAGCCGTAATAGAAGAAGTTGGTAATCACCATAATATTGTTATATCTGAAGTTCCATACGGTGTTAATACTTTAGAATTAAAAAATAAAGTAGCGGAGCTTTTACATAATAAAATAATCGATGGTATTGCAGATTATCATACAGATTTAAAAGATGGCGTTAAAATAACGATTACATTGAAAAAGGATGCTAATCCACAAATAGTTTTAAATAATTTATACAAACATACGAATTTTCAAACAACTTATGGAATAATATTTTTAATGTTAGATGGTCTAACTCCTAGAACTTTAGGACTAAAATCAATTATTTCTAAATATATAGACCATCAAAGAGAAGTTATTGTAAGAAGAACACGTTTTGATTTAAACAAAGCTGAAAAAAGAGTTCATATTTTAGAAGGATATAAAATAGCATTAGATAATTTAGATGCTGTTATAAAAATAATTAGAGAATCTGAAACTGATGTTATTGCTAAAAAGGAATTAATATCTAGATTTAATTTAAGTGAAGTTCAAACAGATGCAATTTTAGAATTAAAATTACGTCGTTTAACAGGTCTTGAAAGAGATAAAATAGAAAGTGAATTAAGTGAAACTCTTAAGCTTATCGAAGAACTAAAATCAATTCTTGCTAGTGATGAAAAAGTAAATGCTATAATTAAAAAAGAAATGCTTGAAATAAAAGAAAAGTATGCTGATGCAAGAAGAACATCAATTGATATGACTGCTGTTGATTATATTGAAGATGAATCATTAATTCCAAGAGAAAATATAATGATTTCTTTAACAGAAAAAGGTTATATAAAAAGAATACCAATAAATACTTATAAATCTCAA
The DNA here is from genome assembly GCA_934097255.1 of uncultured Bacilli bacterium. Next base: position 2,128 of record CAKONT010000050.1, on the reverse strand, counting down.
AATAGAGGTGGTGTAGGTATTAAAGGTATGACAACAAATGAAGAGGATATAGTTAAAATACTTGTTAATTCTTCTACTCACGATGATATATTGTTCTTCAGTAATTATGGAAAGGTTTATAGAATAAGAGGTTATGAAATTCCAGAAGGAAGTAGAATATCAAAAGGATTACCAATTATTAATTTAATTCCAATTGAAAAAGAAGAAAAAATTACTTCTATTATTTCTGTTAATAAAGATAATATTACTGAAAATGATAATTTTGTATTTATAACAAAACAAGGTTTAGTAAAGAAAACTCATATAAAAGAATTTGAAACAATAAGAAATAATGGTAAAATAGCTATTTCTTTAAAGGAAGATGATGAATTAATTAGTGTTAGAGCAACTAATGGTAATGATGAAATCATAATAGCAGCGAATAATGGTAGAATGGTAAGATTCGATGAACAAGAAGTAAGATTAATGGGCAGAACTGCTTCCGGTGTCAAGGGAATAGAATTGAATCATGCAACTGTAATAGGGGCTGAAATAGTAGACCGTACTAAATTAATTTTAGTTTTAACAGAAAAAGGATACGGAAAAAAGACTTCTGTTGATGAATATCGTAAGACTCACCGTGGTAGCAAGGGAGTTAAAGCTTTAAATATTACTGATAAAAATGGATTGATAGTTGCTTTCAAAGCAGTAGAAGGAAATGAAGATGCTATTATTACAACAAATAGTGGTATAGTTATTAGACTTGATGTATCAAAGATTTCCACATTAAAAAGAAATACTCAGGGAGTAAGGTTAATTTCTTTAAAAGAAAATCAATCTGTAACGACAGTTGTAATTACAGATAAAGAAGAAGTGGAAGAAGCTGAAGTCTTATCTTAAGAAAGCATAAATACATGTTTCACGTGAAACATGTATTTTTTATAGTTAGTTTATATTGACAAAATCAAATATTTTCAATAACATATATATTGTGCAACACATATGTTAGAAATAGGTCAGGACTGGAAAGTAGCAGCCTTAATAGCCTCTATGTGTGTGCACTTTTTTTTGGAGGAAAAAATGCAAGAAAAAATAATAAAAGAATTGCTGATACTTTCAAAAAAGGCATTTTCAAAAGATGAAGTTCCTATTGCGGCTATAATTGCTAAAGATAATAAAATTAAAGTTATTAATTATTGCAAAGGCTTATAATACAAGAAACAAGAGTAAAATAACAATTGATCATGCTGAAATAAAAGCAATTATAAAGGCTAACAAAATACTGAAAAGATGGATTTTAGATGATTGTGATATATATGTCACATTAAAGCCATGTGATATGTGTTGTTGTGCTATAAAAGAAGCTAGAATAAAAAATATATTTTATCTACTTGATACGGAATATCAGAGTAGTCTCTCAAAAAATATTAATATAAATAAATTGAATTTTGTAAATAAGGAAGAAGAATATAAAAAGATTTTAAGTACATTCTTTCTAAATAAAAGATAATTTCACATTAATATGTTTCACGTGAAACATATTAATAATTTTGATAAGTTCAAAAAAATGTAATTTCATTTCAAAAATAATAATGAATTATTTCCGAGGAAATTGAAAAAATAACTATTTTAAGAGAATATAAAAAGTGTTATAATATATTTGTAACTCTTATATATTTAGGAAGTAGGGGGGATAGCTATGAGCTATTTAGCGTTATATAGAAAATATAGACCACAGAAATTTAGTGAAGTGGTTGGACAAGAATATATTTTAAAAGTTTTAAAAAATTCAATAGAAAATAATAAAATCTCACATGCCTATTTATTTTCCGGACCACGAGGAACCGGAAAGACAACAATAGCAAAACTAATAGCCAAAACTATTAACTGTGAAAGAAGAAATGGAATAGATACGTGTGAAGAGTGTGCAAGCTGTGTCGCATTTAATGAAAAAAATGATCCTGATATCATTGAAATGGATGCAGCGAGTAATAATGGTGTCGATGAGATAAGAGAAATAAGAGATAAAATTTTATTGCTACCTGCTATGTCAAAGTATAAAATATATATAATAGATGAAGTTCACATGCTATCAACCGGTGCTTTTAATGCTTTATTAAAAACTCTTGAAGAACCCCCACAACATGTT
>CAKONT010000049.1 GCA_934097255.1 uncultured Bacilli bacterium | reverse complement strand
CTATATAATTTGCATAACTTGATAAATTACTATTATACCAATCATCTATTGTCTTTTTTATACCATTTTCTACATCACTATTACTATAATACATATAAGTATAATCTTTATAGGTCGAATTGAATCTATACGCAGTATTATCATTTATTCCATCATTTAAAATAAGTCTTATGCTTCCATCTTCATTTATTCTTATTATTCGCCATGTAAGCCCTGCAAAACTTACATAATTATTTACGTTTGTTCCTTTATAATAATATGTTGTAAGATTTCCATTTGATAAGTTATTTTGATATATTGCTTGTAATTCACTACTTGGTGTATATTTTTCTTTATATAAGCCATCTCCTGTTGTTACAATATTTGAATTATTTTCTCCTAGTAATGTTTCCTTAAGAGTTTTTGGTCCTTCTATTACATAAGCATTGTTATCTCTTGCTACTACTTTTATTTTAAATGAGAATTCTTTGCCGTCACTAGATATTGTTGTTTGATGAGTTAAGTCTTCTTCTGTTACTATGTTCATTGGATAATCTTCTCCAATCCATGCTGTTAATTTATAGGTATGTGTTTGTCCACCGGAAATAGTATTTGTTAAAAGAGCATATGAATTCATTTCGTCTCCTACTGAGTTACTTAAGTATCTATTAATACTTGTTCCTTCTACTATTACGTCTTGATTTAAATCTTGTCTTACAAGTTTTATTCTTACATATTTATCAGTTAATGTTCCATTTGCTGTTACTTCATCTAATCCTATTGCATAATAAGCACTTAAGTTTGGAACACTATCTAATTTTATTGAAAAATCTACTGTTTTTCCCATTTTTTTACCATCTTCGTTTGTAAGTGGTAACATTTCAGAAAGATCTACGACATCACTTTCTGTATAAACTATTTCTATTTTACCTACCCCTGATGAAATAACGCTTTTTACTTGTCCACTTGCCGTAAATCTATATAAAGCATAACTTACACTAATAATAATTATTACAGCAATTAATGTTAAAATAGTTGCTATAATAGCTCTTTTTTTATCATTCATAAAAAACTCCACCCATCTTATTACTATTTATATTAATCTTTATTCTACTGTATATCTTTACTTAATATTATCATTTTTCAAAATCATTTACAACCTTTTACTTGTTTTTTTACTAAAATTTTATATAATATTTTGTGGTGAAGTTTATGTTCGATTATACTAAAAATAATAATAAAAGATATCATAGCCTAGATTATTATTATAAAAATAAATATCATTCTAAAGTATTTAAAGTATCTCTAAATCAAAATTTAACATGTCCTAATATAGATGGTAAAAAAGGATATAATGGATGTATTTATTGTAAAAATGGAAGTGGATCTTATAGAAATATTCCTATAAAAGAGCAATTTGAATTTGTTAAAAATATCGAATTAAAAAAATGGCCTAATGCTAAATATATCGCTTATTTTCAAGCTAATTCAAATACTTATGGAGATTTCAAATATATTACTAATAATTTTATGGAAGTTTTAACTTATAAAGATGTCGTTGGTATTAATATTGCAACAAGATGTGATTGTATAGATGATAATATGTTAGATTTTTTAGAAGATTTAAATAAAAAAACTGATTTAACGATTGAGCTTGGACTTCAATCGATGCATAACAAAACACTTGAGAAAATAAATTGTAAATATACTTTAGAAGATTTTTTAGATACTTATAATAAACTAAAGAAAAGAAATATTAAAGTTGTTGTTCATATTATTAATGGTCTTTTAGAAGAGACTAAAAGCATGATGATTGAAACAGCAAAGTTTTTAAATAAAATTAAAGTTGATGGTGTTAAAATTCATATGTTACATATTTTAAAAGGAACAAAACTTTATGAAATATATCAAAATAATCCTTTTCACGTTTTAGAAAAAGATGAATATATAGATATTGTTTGTACTCAATTAGAATATTTAGATGAAAATATTGTTATTCATAGAATAACTGGTGATCCAACTATTGATGATTTAATTGCTCCTTTTTGGCTTACTAAAAAGTTTATTGTTTTAAATGATATCGATAAAGAATTAAAAAGAAGAAATTCTAGTCAAGGAAAAAAGAAAGAAATTTAAGTTTATTTTACTTTTATTTCTTTCTTTTTAATAATTTTTAATATTAAAATAATAAGTATTATAAATACAATAAATATTAAATAATTACTATATATTTTATAAATATTATTTAAAGAATAGGTATGTTTTTTTAAAAGATTAGTAGCTTTTTCATCTAAAGAGTTATCTTCATAAGAATTATAATTAAATAAAAAATCTTCTATTTCTTTTTTTACTTTTTTATAGTTTTTATTATGTTCTAATATTTTTATATTACGATATTTTTCATATTCCTTCTTTAATTCTAATACTTTATCACTTACGTTATAAAGAGGTTTAGCAAGTTCTGACAATTGATAAGTATTATTTAATTTTTGATATTGATATAAAAATTTATATAAATTACTATCACTATTTTTTAAACCAACTAAGTCCATTCCATAATATAAATTATCTTTATCACTTCCAATTGGAAAAGATATATCTGGTAATCCAAATACAGAAGATAATAAGCTTAAATCTGTTTTTAAATTATTATCATCTTCTATTTTTAAAACTTTATTTTTACTTGTTGGATATATTATAAAATCTATTGTATTATCTTTATAAATATCTATTAAATTATCATATAATTCCTTTTTTATATTATCATATGTTTTTACTTTATCTATATTAATTCCACAATCAAGGGTATAACTCCACAAAGAAGTAATATGTCCTTTGTCATATAATAAATCAAAAAAATTATTTAAATTAGAATTAGTATTTTTTATATAACTATTAAATGAATTACAAAACGTCCATCCAGCCATTGTGTCTATATCTAATTTTTGATATTTTTTATATGGGAATTCATTAATTGAAACAATTGTAACGCCATAGCTTTTTAAATTATCTAACGTTTTATCAACAAGAGGTTTTACTTCATAATCTAAATCTTCATACATTTTTTTTATTATACCAACTCTAACACCACTTAAAGAATAATCAGATATATCATAATCTAAAGATATATTATTATTTAAAGCTTCATAAAGATAAGCATTTTCTTTTACTGTTTTTGTTATAATTCCTACTGTATCTCTTGTTACATCGTATTTTACTATTCCATCTGTTGATATGGCATTAAAAGTTGGTCTCATTCCAATAACATTATTACTTACAGCAGGAAGTCTTGTCGATGCATTTGTATCAGTTCCAATAGCAACAGGAGAAAAAGAGTTTGAAACAGCAACACAACTTCCACTACTAGAACCATAACTTGTATAATCTAGGTTATAAGAATTTCTAGTATCTTGATAAGAACTTAAAGAATTAGAAGCATAAAAAGCAAATTCACTCATATTAGATTTAGCAAGAATTATTGCTCCTAAACTTTTTAAATTACTTATTATTTTGGCATCTTCTTTGGGATAAGAATTTTGTAATGACAAAGTCCCACAAGTTGTAGGCATATTTTTAACATCAATATTATCTTTAACAATAATAGGAATTCCAAAAAAGATTGAATTTCTTCCCTCTTTTTTATATTTCTTATCACATTCTTTTGCTTCTAAAATTGCATTTTCATTAATTGATATAATACTATGAAAATCTTTATCATATGCTTCTATTCTTTCCAAATATAATTTAGTTAATAATTCATAAGTTAAATAACCATCATCAATTGCTTTTTGAATTTCAAATACATCCATCGAAGTAATATCGACAACTGCTTTTGAATAAGAAAAACAATTTTTAGGTATTATTATTAATAATATAACAATTATTTTAAGCAAGTATATTTTTTTCTTCATCTTTTTTCGTCACTACCATAGTTCCTTTATTATTACCATTTAAAATACTAATAAGACCATCTTTATCTTTTGCATTATATAGATATAATGGTATTTTATGTTTTGCAATAGTTGCTAGTGCTTCAAAATCCATTACTCCTTGTTTTTCTATACCATTTGTAAGTTGTAAATTAAGAAGTTCTTCGTGTGTTATTTCACTTAGCTTTACTGCTCCTTTTTCTTTTGGATCTTTTGTATATATTCCATCGATATTTTTTGCCATAATAATCATATCACAATCAAGTTCAATTGCTTTTTCTACAACTGTCATATCAGTTGAAAAATTAGGTATACCAAGACCTCCACCTATTATTATTAAATTATCATTTATTTTACTTAAAACATCACTTATTTGATATTTATTTACTATTCCTTCAATTAAAAAACTAGAATATAAAACACTTTTTAAACCCTTACTATTTAAATAACTATTTAACGCTAAAGCATTCATATTAGTTGCAAGCATTCCAATTTGATCTGATATAACATTTGATATATTAAGTTTATTTCTTCCTCTCCAAAAATTACCTCCACCTATTACAACAATAATTTCGTTTTTTCTATCTTTTAATAGTTTCAAATCATTGTAAACTTTCTCTAACATATCATTTGAAATATAAGATTCATCTTTTAAAGATTCCCCACTTATTTTAACAATTATTCTCATAAATATCTCCCTCTAAGTTATTATAACATGTATATATTAATTTTCATTAATTAAAGTTTTAAAAAAAGATAACAAAAGTTATCTTAATTAATATTTACAACTTTAACTTCGTAGCTACCATTTGGACTATCAACTGATACAATATCTCCTACTTTATGACCCAAAAGAGCTTTAGCAATTGGAGACTCATTAGAAATTTTACTTTCAAATGGATCTGCTTCTTGACTACCAACAATTTTATATTGATCTTCTTCTTCAGGATCGTCAACATAAGAAATTTTTACAGTGTTTCCAACACCTATTTTATCAGTAGATATTTCATCTATTATTGTAACGTTTTCCATTACAGCTTGTAAACTTTTTATTTTAGCTTCAAGTTCAGCTTGTTCATTTCTTGCCGCATCATAATCAGCATTTTCTGATAAATCACCTAAAGCTCTTGCTTCTTTTATAGCATTAATGTTTTCTGGACGTCTAACATTAATTAAATAATCTAATTCTTTTTTTATATCTTCAAAACCCTCTTTTGTTAAATAAACTGGTTTTTTTTCATTCATAATATCTCCACCTTTTTTTAATGTCCCTAAAAGAATACTATTTTTTATATCATTTGTCAAGCAAATTAATCTAAATTAACCCTAATCATCGAATCCTTGTCTAATTTTTTGTCAACTTTTATTTTTAATATTTCTCTTGGATGATTAGCAACATCTATTTCTTCCATATCTTCATTATATATATTTTGTATTTTAAATGTATAATCTAAATTATTTGGTCCAAAAACATTGACAACTTGACCCTTTTTAAAATAATTTCGCTGTTCAATTGTCGCAAAATTTGTTTTTTCATCATAGTCTAATACAATACCTAAAAAATCTTTCTTAGATACTTCATTTCTATCTAAATAATATTGATCATTAAAACCTGCTTCTTTGTTAAAAAACTGACTTGTTGTTGGTCTATTAGCTACTCTTTCTAAGATTTTAATATATTTTTTTAATACTTTTTTATCAAACGTATTATTATAATATGCGTCAATAATATTTCTATAACAACTAATAACTGTTGCAATATAATAAGCACTACGCATCCTACCCTCAATTTTTAATGTATCAACACCTATTTCGATTAATTCTTTTATTTCTTTTGCAAGCATCAAATCTTTTGTTGCAAAAGAAAATTTTTTCTTAGGATCACCATCTAAATTGAAATTAAACCTACATACTTGACAACACCCACCACGATTAGCATCGCGATTAGTAAAATAATTTGATAAAACACATCTACCACTTATATTACTACACATTGCTCCATGTAAAAAAACTTCAATCGATGCTCCTGTTTTGGAAATTATTTCTTTTATATCTTTTTTTCCTACTTCTCTTGCGACTACAACTGTTGAAACACCCTCATTTTTTAAATATTCAACACTTAAAGTATTAGTTGTCGATCCTTGTGTACTAAAAATTATTTTAAGATTTTTAAACTTTTCTCTTATTATTGGAAGAAGAAAAATATCACAAATAATAACGCCATCTACTTTTATATCGTTTAATTTCTCTAAATATTTTTCTACTCCCTCTAAATCTTCATTGTGAAAAACAATATTTACCGTTACATATATTTTTTTATTTAATTTATGGGCAAACTTAGTTGCTTCCTCTATTTCATCTAAAGAAAAATTATTTGCATTAGCTCTCAAACTATAACTTTGTCCACCGATATAACAACTATCTGCCCCATATAAATAAGCTATTTTTAATTTTTCAATATCTCCCGCAGGAGAAAGTAATTCAATTTTTTTCATTTCTTTTCTCCTTTTTTACCCTATAAATTGTCTTTTTATTTAAAAATCCTTCCGACACTTCTATACCAGGAAATAATTTTTCTATTTTTTGATCATTTTCTATATCTTTTTTATTTAAAAAATCACTATAAATATCAACAACTTCTAAAAATTTATCATGATCAATAAATGACTCATCAAGCACTAAATAATCTATGCCAATAATTTTAAATTTGTTCAAATAATTTATACTATTTAAGATATAACAACTTAAAATAGCTGTTCCTTCTTTTTCTTCTTTTATTATATACTTATGATTACTTTCTTCTAAATAATGGATTTTATTAATATTAAACTTTTTATTATACTTAAAATAATTAGTTATAAATTTTCTTTTAGAATAAGACATTAATTGATATCCAAAACCATTAATAAAAGTTTTAGAATTGATATTTTTTGTTATTTCTTCTATTTCATCATAAGTTATTTCACTTGATAAATAAACAGAAGAAACATTTTTACTTTTATAATAATTTATTGTTTCATAATTGGTTACAAAAAAGTTTTGATTCCAAACAAGTGGAGTTTTAATATTAAGGCTTTTTGCCAAATATAAAATAGATAAATCATAAAACATTATTCCACAAACATTTAATTTATCTAACTCTAATAATACTTTTTTTAAGTAAGAAATATCTTTATTAAAAATATTTTTATCTAAAGAGATAAATACTTTTATATTTTCTTTTTTTATTATATTATCTAGTTGTTTTACAGTT
>CAKONT010000048.1 GCA_934097255.1 uncultured Bacilli bacterium | reverse complement strand
GGTCTATATAATGCAATTGCACTACAAATATCATTGAAATTTTCTACTTTTAAATCTTTTAAGAATCTTTTCATTCCTTCACTTTCAAATTGAAATATTCCAACAGTATCACTTTTTCTAAAAATTTCTAAAGCATTCTTATCATCTAACGGAATATTATTAAAAAACTTTACGATATCTTCTTTATTTTTAGTTATATCAATTATAATATTTTTAATAACAGAAAGATTTTTAAGTCCTAAAAAATCCATTTTTATTAAACCTTGTTTTTCCAAATAATCCATTGTATATTCTGTTAAATACATATCATTATTTTTTGTAAGAGGAACAACATCATCAATAGGAACAGATGATATTACAACTCCTGCCGCATGGATACTTGTATGTCTTTTATTATTTTCGATTAATGTTTCTATATTATATAATCTTTGTAATTTAGGATCACTATCTATATAATTAGAAACTTCTTTATCTTTCTTTTTTAATTCTTTTAAAGACTCTTCTTGTTTTATACTTTTACATAAATACTCTATGTCTTTCATATCTATATTTAAAACTCTACCAACATCTCTTATTGCCTGTTTAGCTTTTAATGTACCAAATGTAATTATCTCAACAACATTTTTACATCCATATTTATGGACACAATAATTAATTACTTTATCTCTATCACAATCTGGAAAATCAGTATCAATATCTGGTAATGTTATTCTTTTTGGATTTAAAAATCTTTCAAATAATAAATTATATTTTATAGGATCAACTTCTGTTATTCCAAGGCAAAAACAAACTAAAGAACCAGCTGCAGATCCCCTTCCAGGACCTACTAATATATTATTTTTTTTAGCATATTTTATGTAATCGTATACAACTAAAAAATAGTCCTCATAACACATTGAAAAAATGACATCTAATTCATAAAAAAGTCTATTTAAATATTCTTCTTTTAAATTATTATTTAAACGTTTATTTAATCCTTTAATAGCAATATTTTTTAAATATTCTTTAGAATCTTGTAATTTATATTTTGGCATATGTAAATTAGATTCTATTTTCAAATTACACATACTAGCAATTTTTATAGTATTTGAAATAGCGATATCTGAAGTCATAGAAATAACTTCATTAATCGATAATAAATGATTATTTTGATAAATAAAATTAATACCATCACTTATTGTCTTACCATCTCTTATCATAAAAATATATGGCAAATATTTATATTGATATTTTTCTAGATAAAGTGTTTCATTTATAAAAACAGAACGTGAATCATTACTATTATTATTTACACCAATAAATATATCTTCATAAAAATTAGTTAACATATCAAAAAAAGATGTATCAAAACAAACACAAATTAAGTTGTCTTTATACGTTTTTAAAAAATCAAAATTTAAGTTATTTTCGTTTTTAATCGTTTCTAGTTTTAAAAGGTTTTTATATCCATCATAGTTTTTAGCATATAATAAAAATTTATTATTATTTAAAGAAAGTTCTAGTCCAATAATTGGTTTTATATTAGACGATGTACATTTTGTAATAAATTCCATTGTTCCATATAAATTATCATTTGCTATTGCAAGCGTAGTAATATTTTTTTTCTTTGCATCATAAATTAAATCATCGATTTTAATTAAGCTAGATAACAAACTATAATCTGTCTTGACATATAATGGAACATACATAAAAAAACCTCCTTTGACAAGTTTATTTTACCACAAAATTGTAAATAAAGTAGACATAAAATATACGTCATGATAAAATGAAAGTAATGAAAGGATTAATTATGAGCATAAATAAAATAAAATTAAGTAACTTATGGATTTTTTCTGACATTCAAAATGATAAAATTATTTTGTATAATTCATTTGAAAACTTTTTAATTAAAAATAACATTTATCTACCAGAATACGTTTTTTATGATGATGATAAAGAAATGACAACAAACCTTAATATTGAAAAAAGACATCATGGAACAATACAAGAAGGACTATTAATTGGAACCGATGAATTATCTACTAATGCAGATATTGATGAATTTGATAAATATATTAAAAGTTTTGGTAAAAAAACATTAAAAATGTATAAAAAATACCTAACCATGTTTAATGACGAAGGTATAAAAAATTATGAAAAATGCAAAAACGAAGAGGATATTGCGGCATTTTATCGAAAAAAGAAGTAGACAAACATTTATTTTTATGTTAGAATTATTATGCTTATTTAAAAAGGAGGACTTAATTATGGCTAAAAATTTATCAAATAGAAGTGCTAATATTAAAAATATACGTTCTAAGTCATTAAGAGCTACAAAAAAAGAACAAAGATTAAACTTACAAGTAGTTACTTTAGATAATGGTACAAAAGCTAGACTTTCTACAAAGGAAGCTAGAACTTTAAAAAAGGCTAATTAAGCCTTTTTTTATTTGTAATTTTTTAATATGTTAATATTATCTTTATTATTTAAAAGATACGTTGCACTAACTAAAATATCAGCATTTTTAACATATTTTAAAACATCTTTATTAATGCCACCGTCAACACTTATTTTAGTGTTTAAACATTTACGAGTAATTTCTTTTTTTAATCTATTTACCTTGTCTTTTGTTTTTTTAATAAATTTTTGACCAGAAAAACCAGGATTTACACTCATCACAAGAACTAAATCAACAAAAGGAAGAAGAGCAACTATTTCATTTACTTTTGTCGCTGGTTTAATACTTATCCCTACTTTTATATTATTTTCTTTTATCATCTTTATATAGTCAATACAATTTTCTATTTCGTAGTGAATAGTTATATAAGATATATTATAGTTTTTTAAAATTTCTATATATTCTTTAGGATTATAAACCATCAAATGAACATCTATATTTTTATTACATTTACTAATTACTTTCGGTAATTCTTCTTTTGAAATAAAAGTATTAGGGACAAACCTTCCATCCATTATATCCAAATGAATATAATCAATATCAGTATTATTATAAAATTCTATATTAGAATACAAATTATTTTCACTCAGAATTGATCCAGATACTTCCATATAAAACTCCTTTTACTAAATAAACTATATCAAAAAATAAAAGAAAGTAAAAGTAAATTTGCTTTCTTTAAAATATAAAATTATTTGTTGGAAATCATTTTTTTATAATTTATATATCTATCTTCTAAAATTTCTTGTTTTTTTACCAATTCTTTTATTTTACAATTATTTTCATTGATATGCATACAATCTTTGTACTGACACTCATACTTATTAAATTCGATAAAACTTTGTTTTATTTGTTCTTTTGAATAAATACTTAAATCGATATCGCTAAATCCAGGTGTATCTAAAACTTTACCATTATACATTCTAACTAAAGACACACATCTTGTCGTATGTTTTCCTCTTCCTAAAGCATGCGATATTTCATTTGTTTCAAAGTCGAGATTTTTATCTAGTTTATTCATAAGAGTTGATTTGCCACTTCCTGTTTGACCTGTAAATACTGTTGTTTTATTTCTAAGTAAGAGTTTAATTCTAAAAAGATTAGTATTATATAAAACTTTATAATACTTTTTATAATACTTAAGTACCTTTTTTAGTTCTTTTTTTTCTTCCCTAGTTAATTTATCTTTTTTAGTTAATATAATTATTGGTTTTATATTATTTAGTGTACATATAACTAACAACTTATCAAGTAAATTAGTTGAAAATGCCGGTTCTTTCAAACTGGTTACAATAAATGCTTGATCTATATTAGCAACCATTGGCCTAGTTAAAAAGTTTTTTCTTTCACAAATTGACGTTATATAGTTATTTTCACTATCAAATATACAATAATCTCCGACAAGTGGTGTAATATTCTCATTTTTTATCTTTCCACGACATTTACATACATAATATTTATTATTTGCGAAAACTGTATAATCATTACTTATATTTTTTACGATTTGGCCTTTCATTATTCTTTGTTATTTTCCTTATCTTCTTCTATAATTGGATCGACAATTGGATTTTCTTCTTCTTTTTCTTTTTTCTTTGCAATATAGATTGTTAAATCAGCACCCTTTACTACAACTGAATCAGATCCCCTACTTTGATCTATTATTTTACCTTCTTCTTCATCTGATTCTCTATATTCTTTTGTTAAAATAATACCTTTATCCTTAGCCCACGATTCAACCTTTGAAACACTCCAATTTTCCAAAACAAAGTCAGGATATTTTTCAATTATATTTGGAATATATATAGTTATTTCATCTCCGGCTTTTAAAATAGATCCTGGTTCTACGCTTTGCCATATTATTTCTTGAGCATCTATTTGTACATCTTTTTCTTGTTCTACTTCTTTTTCCTCGACAATAACCGTTAACTTATATACTTTTTCCAATTCTGTTTTTACTTCAATATAATTTTTACCAATTAAATCTACGACTTTATAAGTTATTTGCCCAGTTGATACAATAAGTGTAATCTTGGTTTTTGCTTTAACCGTTCTTCCGATTGTTGGAGATGTCGCAATTACTTGACCTTCTTCAAATTTATCTGAAGATTCTTCTTCGACTTTAGTATCAACTTCAAATCCTCTTTTTTTAAGTTCTTTTTCAGCCTCAACAACAGATAAACCGGAAACATCTGGTATTTTAACATCTTTTACTGCTGTAAATCTAGGAATTACAAAAAATACTACAATCAATAAAGTGATTAATCCAAAGAAAACGCCACCGAAAATTATTAACTTTTTATTTTTTTTATCATCGCTATCATCAGTTATTTGACTTGCAATACTATCATCAATATTAGCATCTTTTTCTAAAACTACTTCGCTATCAGATATTCCTTCTGGATATTTTAACACTATTTTAGGTTCATTTATCCTTTCTTTATTTAAACAAGTTAAAAGGTCATCGTGCATTTCATTAGCATTAGCATATCTATTTTTTTGATTCTTTGCTGTTGCTTTAATGATAATATTTTCAACACTTTGATAAACGTCTGGTTTTTCACTTCTAACAGATGGAATAGGCTCCTTCAAATGCTTTAATGCAATTTCAACAGCATTATCACCTCTAAATGGCAAAACACCTGTTAAAAGTTCATACATCATTATTCCTAAAGAATATACGTCACTTTTTAAAGTTGCTCCCTTACCACTTGCTTGTTCAGGCGGAAAATAATGAACAGAACCCATTGCAGAATTTGTTTGGGTAAGTTGTGTCGCATTAAGTGCCATTGCAATACCAAAATCTGTAATTTTTATTCCACCATCATCCATAATAAGTATATTTTGTGGTTTTAAATCACGGTGAATAATCATTGCATCATGCGCAACACTCATTGCACTTGTTATTTGAAGCATAATATCAACTACTTCATGAACAGTAAGAGATCCTCTTTTTTTTAGAAGCTGTTTTAAATTTTTTCCTGGAATGTATTCCATAACAATAAAATAATTACCATTATCTTCTCCAACATCATATATCTCAACAATATTAGGATGAGAAAGGCTTGATGCTGAAAGTGCCTCTCTTTGAAATCTTCTTACGAATTTTTCATCATTTGCCAAGTCTCCTCGTAATATTTTTATTGCTACATTTCTATTTAGGATAGTATCTTTTGCAAGATAAACGTTGGCCATTCCCCCCTCACCGATTGTTTGAATTATTTCATATCTATCGTTTATTTTTTGCCCCTTAATTACCATTCTTATTCACACCCTTCACTTCTTTTTAAATATGCAACTGAAATATTATCAGTTCCTCCTCTATTATTAGCTTTTTTAATTAATTTATCTACTATCTGTGGTGTTGTTAATTCTTCATCATTTAAGGTTTTTTCTATTAATTCATCTGTCAGCATATTAGTTAATCCATCCGAACATAGCATAATTGCATCAATATCCATATTACAGTCAAAAACATCTATGTCAATAGGATCATTGATACCCAGTGCATTCATTAAAATATTTTTCTTAGGATGATGCTTAGCTTCTTCTTCTGTTAATTCTCCTGCTGTAATTAATAAGTTAACTAAAGTATGATCGTGAGTTACTTTATGTAAAGTTTTATGTTTTATGACATAGCCAGATGAATCGCCAATATTACCAAATAAAATATAATCTTTTGTTATTAAACATAAAACAAGAGTCGTCCCCATTCCCTTACTTTCTGGATGTTCTTCTGTATATTTAAATATTAAGCTATTTATTTCACTAACACTAAACTTAATCCAATCAACAGCATCCATTTTACTCATTAGTGAAAAACTTTCATTAAATCTTTTGCCTAAATAACTTATCGCAATACTAGATGCTACTTCTCCTGCTTGATGTCCACCCATTCCATCAGCAACTGCCATTAAATAACAGTTATCGGCACTTTTTGTGATTATAACGCTATCTTCATTATGATCTCTTACAAGTCCAGTATCAGTCAAATAAAATGAATCCATAACCTATTCCTCCTTATTTGATCTAAGTTGTCCACATGCTGCGGATATATTAGAGCCAAATTCCTTTCTTATCGTTACATTTATATTACCTTTTTTTAGTATATCATAAAACTTCATTATTTGTGAACTATTACTTCTTTTTAGACTGAAATTACTACTTTCATTATACGGAATCAAATTAACATAACAATTAATTCCACGCAAAAGTCTAACAAGTTCCTTAGCATTTTCATTACTATCATTTATTCCTTCTAACATTATATATTCAAAAGTTACTCTCCTTTTTGTTTTTATTATATATTCTTTAACAGTATCTAATAATAAATCTAAATTATATACTTTGTTGATAGGCATAATTTTACTTCTCAAATCATTATTTGATGCGTGCAAACTGATAGCTAAATTAACTTGAAAACTTTCATTCGCAAAATCCTTAATTTTCGGAACAATTCCACATGTTGACACTGTAATATGTCTAGCACCGATATTAATCCCTTTTTGGTCGTTAATAATTTTAATAAAATTAATGATGTTATCATAATTATCAAACGGCTCACCTATTCCCATTACTACTATATGAGAAATGCGTTCATTAATTATTTTTTCAATCATTAATATTTGTAAAACTATCTCAAACGAAAACAAATTACGAACTTTTTTTAATCTTCCGCTTTCACAAAAAACACATCCCATGTTACAACCAACTTCACTAGATACGCAAAGACTAAGGCCATAAT
>CAKONT010000047.1 GCA_934097255.1 uncultured Bacilli bacterium | reverse complement strand
ATTTTTTATCAACCATCTAATATGTTTATTGTAATAGTAGGTAACTTTGATTATAAAAAGTCTTTAGAAACGATAAAAAATAATTTAAAACATTTCCAAAATAGTTCTAAAAAAGTATCTTTAGTAGACGAAAAAGAAGAAGATGAAGTATTAAAAGAAAAAGAAATTATCCCATACAATGTAAAACTTCCTAAGGTTTCTATTTGTTATAAAATAAAGAAAAGTTTATTTGATGTTAGTTACTATGAACTTAACAATTATATGTCTATGTATTTAACACTTTTATTTGGAAATACTTCAAATTTTTTTGATAAAGTTATAAATGAAAATATTGTTTATGATTATTATTACTATGTTGATAGTACGAAAGATTATTTTACTCTTTCTTTTGAAGCAACGAGTGAAAAGTGTGATCAATTTATAGAAATAATAGATAATACTTTAAAAAATGAAACGATAAAAGAAGAAGATTTTAATAGAATAAAAAAGGTTTGGATTGCAGATGAAATTAAAAGTTTTGATAGTGTCGGTACAATTGCAAGTAGTATTTTAACTGATATTATTTATTATAATACGTTTCATAATCAAACAATTGATGAGATAAGAAAAATGAAGTATGAAGTGTTAAAAGAAATAATAAAAAAATTAAAATTAAATAATAGAGCTATTGTTTTTTTAGTGCCAAATGATAGTAAAATTTAAAAAAATGGTTAATATTTGATTGAACTTTTAAAATATATTTGTTATCATTTTCTTATAGTAAAGGGTTTTTAAAAGTAGAAAGGAAGATGATGTTACTTGAATGAAATATTAAAGGAGTATTTAAAGTTTCCTAAGATCCTAATTGTGATTGGTATGCTTTTATTGCTTCTTTCTTTTATTTTGAGTATTATTTCAATTGTAAGAAATAAAAAAAATAAGAAAAATATGGAAATAGGTAGTGAACTTGACGTCAACAAAGATAATAATTCAATAGAAGATATTATGGATAGTGAATTAAGTATTGATGATAGTTTAGAAAAAATTAAGAAATTTACTTTTGATAAAAAACAAGATGAAAGCTTAGAAAAAGAAGAAATAAAAGAAGTAGAAGAAGTAACATTAAAAGAAGATGGAAAAGAAAATTTAGATGACGAAGATCTAGAAATGTTGTAATCTTGTATAAGAGTAGGAAGGATTATTTTTTATGAAAAAAATTTTTGAGAAATTTTTGTTTATTAATATTTTGTTATTATTGGGATTTACTAGCATAGTAAACGTATTTGCAGAAGAAGTAGAAGTTCCTGATGTAATAAAAGAGGCCAATGCAAAGATTGATAAGCCAGTGGCTGGTGAAAAATTGGATATGAATCCAAAATCAGGTGATTCTAATAAATATGATGTATCAGTTACTTGGATGATTGGAAATCAGGCTGTTTCAAGTGATACAGTAGCAGAAAAAGATGTAAAGTACACTGCACAAATAACATTTGTTCCAAAAGTTGGTTACGAGTTTGATATAGATACAGTGTTTACAATTAATGATGAAACTACTAATGCCTCCTCTTCTGAGGCGTTTAAAACTCGTTTAATAGAATACACTGCTGAAGAAGTACAATTAGAGGTAATAAGAGAAGCAATAGCAACAATTAAAAAACCAATTATAGGTAAAAATCTTGATACAAAACCTGTTTCAGGAGATGATAAAAAATATACAGTAGAGCTTGTTAGTTGGAGTTTAAGTACTGAAGATGGTGAAGATGAAATAGATGGATATTCAACTTATACAGTTGTTAAAGATAGTACTTATTTGTTAGTTTTAAGATTCACTCCATTAAAGGGTTATAAATTTAGTACAGATACAGTTTTCAAAATTAATGGTGAAGCAACTGATGCTTTATCCGATACTGAATATTTCGTAAGACAGAAAAAAATAGCATCAATTGAAAAAGAGAAAGAATCAACTGATGAAGGTAAAAAAGAAGAACTTAAGAAAAATGATGATACTCCAGATACAGGAGTTGAAACAACTATTTTATATGTATCAGTTACTGCATTACTTTTAGTTGGTGGATATTTAGTAATTAAGAAAAATAAAGAAGTTTATAAATAAAACAAGATAGTTATAACTATTTTGTTTTTTTTATATTTAGGTTCTTTTTTTAGTCTTTCTTAATATAATTTAAATGTATTAAGAAAGGATGATAGAATATATGGAAACACTTAAAGTTTCGTCAAAATCAAATCCCAATTCAGTAGCGGGAGCACTTACTAATGTTTTTCGTGAAAAAGGTATTGTTGAAATACAAGCAATAGGAGCAGGAGCTTTAAATCAAGCAATTAAAGCAATTGCAATAGCACGAGGATTTGTTGCACCATCTGGTAAAAACTTGGTATGTATTCCTGCTTTTGCTGATATTTCCATAGAAGGGGAAGAAAGAACTGCTATTAAATTAATTGTTGAAGCTAAGTAATAGCTTCTTTTTTTTTATCCTTTTTTATGCTAAAATTAATTAGGAGGTAAATTTATGAAGGATAAAAAGAAAATATTAATTATATTAGGTATTATAGCTATTGTTGCTATTTTAGTGTTAATAATAATTTTAAAAATAAATAATGATAGAAAAAATAATTTAGATTCTGTAAAATTTAGTAAGGAATACACTACTGTTTCGAGTGATAATGTTTTTGTTTATCGAAATAAAGAAGAAATACTTAGTATTTTAAAAAATGGAACAGGTATTGTTTATTTTGGTTTTCCAGAGTGTCCATGGTGTCAAGCATACGTTAAAATTTTAAATGAAGTTGCGATGGAAGAAGGATTAGAAAAAATATATTATTATAATATTTTAAACGATAGGAAAGAAAATACAAAATTCTATCAAGAAGTTGTAGAAATTCTTCAAAATATTTTGCCATACGACGAAGAAGGAAATAAAAAAATATTTGTTCCTGAAATAATAGCAGTAAGTGGGGGAACAATTATAGAACATGATAATGAAACTTCAATGATTAAAGAAGATATAACACCTGATTCTTATTGGACTGATGACAAATTAGAAAAATTACAGCTAAAAATAAAGGATATGATTTCATCAGTTATGGATAGTATGTGTACAGATTGTAATAAATAAGTTGCTTTTTATAATAATTAATGATATTATATGTTTATAAATGTGATGAAAAAGGACAAGACTTTTAAATATTGTTATGTAGAGAGTTAGTGTATGGTGAAAACTAATTAATAATGTTAATAGTTACTACCTTTTAACAGAACTAGAAATAGACTTCCGGAATGGTTTTTTCCGTTATCAAAAAAAAGAACAAAGAAGAATGGTACAGCCCTAAAGTATAAATAATTGGGCGTCTTTAGCCATTCTTTTTTCACTTTTTCGTCACAATAAAATTTAGGAGGAATATTTATGATAAATGTTAAAGAAGATAATGATTTAAACATCTTAAATCACAGTTGTGCTCATTTATTGGCACAAGCAGTAAAACATTTGTATAAAGATGCAAAGTTTTGGGTTGGTCCAGTTATAAGTGAAGGTTTTTATTATGATATCGATTTAGGAGATGAAGTAATAAAAGAAGAAGATCTTTTAAAAATTGAAAAAGAAATGAAAAAAATTGCTAAAGATGGTAAAAGAATTGTTAGACATGAATTAACAAAAGAAGAAGCTTTAGAAATGTTTAAAGATGATCCATATAAAATTGATTTAATAAATAATATGGATGAAAAAGACACTGCTATTAGTTGTTATCAACAAGGGGACTTTACAGATCTTTGTCGTGGACCACATTTAGATAGTGTTAAAGAAATTAAATATTTCAAATTGTTAAAAGTAAGTGGCGCATATTGGAAAGGTGATTCTAAAAATAAAATGCTTCAAAGAATATATGGTATTTGTTTTAGAAAAGAAGAAGACTTAAATAAACATTTAGAATTATTAGAAGAACAAAAAGAAAGAGATCATAGAAAAATAGGAAAAGATTTGGAAATATTTATGTCAAATGATTTGGTTGGAAAAGGCATGCCATTATGGCTTCCAAACGGTGCTATAATAAGAAAAGAACTTGAAAATTATATTTATGAAAAAGAAAGAAAGCTAGGTTATAAACATGTTTATACTCCATGTGTTGGAACAGTTGATTTATATAAAACTTCTGGTCATTTTGATCATTACAAAGAAAATATGTTTCCAATAATGCACGTCGATGAGGAAGAATTTGTTCTTCGTCCTATGAATTGTCCACATCACATGCTAATTTATAAAAATTCATTACATTCTTATCGTGATTTACCAATTAGAATAGGAGAATTTGCAACAGATTTTAGATATGAAGCATCCGGTGCAGTAAAGGGTCTTGAAAGAGTTAGATGTATGTGTCAAAACGATGCTCATTTATTTGTTAGAAAAGATCAAATTGGTGAAGAATTTAAAAAAGTAGTCAATCTAATATTAGATGTTTATCATGATTTTGGAATAACAAACTATAAATTTAGATTATCTCTTCGCGATAAAAACGATACTTTAAAATATTTTCCAGATGACGATATGTGGAATGAGGCTGAAAATGAACTTCGTAAGGTATTAAACGATATGGGTGTTTGTTATGAAGAAAAAGAAGGAGAAGCAGCTTTTTATGGACCAAAACTTGACGTTGAAGTAAAACCTGCCGTAGGACCTGAAGTTACGTTATCAACTTGTCAATTAGATTTTCTATTGCCACAAAGATTTGATTTATCATATATAGATCAAAAAGGAGAAAAACAAGTTCCAGTTGTCATTCATAGAGCTATTTTTGGTACTTTTGATCGCTTTACTGCCTTTATTTTAGAAGAAACAAAAGGTAATTTACCATTATTTTTAGCACCGATACAAGTTAATATAATACCTGTTAATAACGAAATTCACTTAAACTATGCTAAAGAAATAGAAAATATTTTAGAAGAAGAAAATTTTAGAGTAACGCTTGATAGTCGTGATGAAAAATTAGGTTATAAAATGCGCGAATCTCAGACAAAAAAGATTCCATTTACTTTAGTAATCGGTGATAAAGAAATGGAAAATAAATCAGTTACTTATAGAAAACATGGCGATGATAAAAAAGTTGAAGTTAGCATTGACGATTTTATTGGCATGTTAAAATACACTATTAAAAATAAAGAAAGATAGTTCAAGCTTAACTTGAACTATCTTTACTTTAAATATAAAGCTTACAAAATAAGGAGAATTTAAAAATGATAAAAAATATTATTTTTGATGTAGGGGGAATTTTATTTGATGATAGTAAGAAAAATATTGAAAAATTATTAAATAAAAATTGTGATATTATTTATAAATTAGCGTATGGTAAGGGATTTAAAGACTGTTTATTAGGAAATAAAACAATAGATGAGTATATTTATACGATGTCAAATTATAAAGAATTTGATGATATAAAATATATATTACAAAAGAATAATTTACCAAAAAGTTATCCTTTAATTATCGAAAATTATCAATATATTAAATCTTTAAAAGAAAAAGAATTTAATTTATATTTGTTAACTAATATAACAAGGGAAAGTTTTGAATATGTTAATGAAACGATAAAAATAGATGATATATTTTTAGGAGGGGTATATTCTTATATGGAACATGTTGTAAAACCTGATTTAAAAATATATGAATTAATTATAAAAAAGTTTAACTTAAAAAAAGAAGAAACAATATTTTTTGATGATAAAGAAAAAAATGTTAAAGCCGCTATTAATTGTGGAATAAGTAGTTTTGTATTTAAAACAATAGATGATATAAAAAATAATATATAGAAATGTTTTAAGCTTTTATCTTAGCTAAATAATTAGTATTTGGAAGGTTAAATTAAGATATGAATAAAAAAGAAATATACGAATTTATTAAAAATAAAAATATATGGTATGAAATAACAGAACATAAAGCAGTTTTTAATATGGAAGAATTAGAAAAAATAGATCTTCCATATAAAGAATGTGATGCAAAAAATTTATTCATTTGTGATGATAAGAAAAAAAATTATTATCTTATAACTGTTAAAGGAGAAAAAAGGGTTAATTTAAAAGAGTTTAAAACCAAAAATAATACAAGGCGTTTAAGTTTTACTAAAGAAGAAGATTTGATGGATATTATGGGACTAAGTGCTGGTTCAGTAACTCCATTAGGATTATTAAATGATAAAAATTTAAAAGTAATCTTTTATTTGGATGAAGATTTTCTTAAAGATAAACAAATAATTGGAGTTCATCCAAACGATAATACGGCAACTATTTGGTTAAAAGTTAAAGATTTAATAGATATTATAAAAGAACATGGAAATGATGTTAATGTGATAAAATTATAAAATAGATTTTTATGAAGGAGAATAATATGGAAAAGTATGAATTTTTTATAGCAGGTAGCTTTAGAAATAAAGAAAATATATTAAAAATATGTAATTTATTTGATAAATATAATATATCATATTACTGTTTTTTAAAAACAGAAGAAGATTGGGGATATGGAAATAAAAATCAAACTCCAGAAGAAAAGCAAAAAGAATTTGAATCATTAGATTTAAAAAGTGATATTGTTTTAAATTTATTTAACAATGATTTAGATAAGGAAAGAAAATCAAATAATTTATTACTTGTTTTACCTGCTGGAAAAGCTGCACATATAGAGTCTGGAATTGCTTATGGGTTAGGTAAGAAATGTTTTGCAGTTGGGGAATATGAGAAAACTGATACGTTATACAATATTTTTGAAAAAATATTTTTAGATGAGAAGGAATTAGAAGAATTTTTAAAAGAATATAAAAAATAAGATGTAGCTTTTAGTTAGAAGTAAATATTACTAATATAGATGATAGTGATTTATATATCTATATTTGATTTAAAAAAATATAAATAAGGAAAGTCAAAAAAAATTATGGAGTAAATAGTTATATGAAGGATATTATAAGAAGAAAAGAAAAAAAAGATTGTAAAGATATTGCCCATATTGTAACTGTTGCATGGAATGAAACATATAAAGGAATTGTACCAGATGAATTTTTGAATAATTTATATAAAAATGAAAAACAAAGAGCATCTTTTTCTTTTAATAAATTTGATAAAAAAGATAATCATCAATTTGTTTTAGAAGTAGATGAAAAAGTTGTAGGTTTTATTAAAGTTGGATCAGCGAATGATACATCATACAATAAATGTGGTGAAATTTATGCTTTATATATAATTATTGGTTATAAAGGATATGGATATGGAAAAAAATTAGTAGAAAT
>CAKONT010000046.1 GCA_934097255.1 uncultured Bacilli bacterium | reverse complement strand
AAGATCATAATCCATTTGTGTATCAATACTTCTCGATACAAAAAAGTATCTTATTGCATCTTTTCCACTTTCATTTATTAAATCATTTAAAGTAACCGTTTTACCTGTTCTTTTAGAAATCTTATATTCCACACCATCTTTAATACAACGAACCATTTGAACAAGAGAAACAGAAAGCTTATCACTTTCGCCACCAAGCATTGTAACTGATGCTTTAAGTCTATTTACATAACCATGATGATCTGCTCCTAAAACATCGATTAAATAGTCAAATCCACGATTTAACTTATTTAAGTGATATGCAATATCCGGAGTAAAATACGTATAACTACCATCACTTTTTACAATAACACGATCCTTTTCATCACCAAATTCACTTGTTTTTAAATAAAGAGCATTATCTTTCATATAAGTATACCCTAATGATTTCAATTTATTTAAAGCTTCTAAAACTTGCCCATCATCTCTTAGCTTTTGTTCGCTAGTCCAAACATCAAAAAAAACACCTATATCTTCCAAATCACTTTTTATAGCACTTAAAAACTCATTAAGACCATATTTTTTAAACGTTTCAACATCGAACTTGTCATATTAAGGATTATTTTCATCAACCATTTTTTGCGCAACATCTATAATTTCTTTTCCATAATAATAATTATCACCTAAACAAAAAGGCATTTTCTTTAACTCTTTATATCTTTCAATAATAGATAAAGCCATATTATTCATCTGGTTACCAGCATCGTTTATGTAATATTCCTTCGTAACATCATAATTACAAAATTTTAATACATTACATAAACTATCTCCATAACAAGCACCTCTTGTATGTCCTAAATGAATAGAACCAGTAGGATTAACACTTACAAATTCTAAATTAATCTTTTTATTATTACCCAAGTTATTTCTACCATAATCTTCATTTAAAGTAATAATTCTTTTTATCACATCAAACATATAACTTTTGTTAATAAAAAAATTAATAAAACCTGGAGTTGCAATAACAATATTATCTATTAATGGAGATGATATCTTGCTTTTAATATCTTCTGCTAATTCTTTAGGATTTTTTCCTAAAGTTTTACATAACTTCATTGCAATATTACAAGAATAATCCCCATAACTTGCAATTTTAGGTTTTTCAATTTCAATATCATTAAAAGCTATATCAATATCTAAACTATTTGCAACAATTTTTTTTAATTCTTCTTCTATATTCATATTTTATCATATCCTCTCAAATATAATTTAAAGAAAAACAAAAGCTTTCTTCTTCAATTCGATAACTAATTATAAACATATTTTTTTTATTTTGCAATTCAATTATATCTAAATTTAGTAAAAATTTTGTTTGGTTTACTTTATCATAATAACAATAACTTTTTTCTTTATAAAAATCAATAGTAATCATATAATCTAAACTATCTCTAATTAAAATAAGATTATGGATATCAAATGTATATAAAATATCTTCATCTTTAAACGTAACAACATTGTTTTTTAAAATACCTTTTTTTTCTAAAATAAAATCATTTATTTTTAAAATAACACTAACTTCTTTCATATAAGACGCATTATAGCACAATTTTTTTAAAATACACATATTTTTTTTATTTTTTTTCATACTAAAAAAGAAATAGGAGGAATTTTATGAAAATAGTAAAAAAAATTTTACAAATATTAGTAATTTTCTTCCTTACTTTTATGGGATTTAATTTAATTGGTGTAATTTACGCTAAGTTAACACCGAAAATAGATATAAAAAGTGCTAATAACTTTTATTTGTATGACGATAAAAATAATTTAATATTTTATGGAAATGAAGATCAATGGGTTGATATTAAAGATATGGGATCTCTTGTTGTTGCTGCAACAATTTCCGTTGAAGATAAACTATTCTTTGAACACAATGGTTTTAATTATTTTCGCATATTAAAAGCAATAGAAGCTAATATAAGAGAAAAAGAAATAGTACAAGGAGCATCGACAATAACCCAGCAATATGCAAAAAATCTATTCTTAGACTTTGATAAAACATGGAAAAGAAAGTGGAAAGAAATGTGGCTTACTTTTGAACTAGAAAACCACTATACAAAAGAAGAAATACTCGAAGGGTATTTAAATACAATAAACTATGGACATGGCAATTATGGTATTGAAAACGCTGCTAACTATTATTTTAATAAAAGCGTTAATGATTTATCACTTGCAGAAATATCTATTTTAGTTGGTATACCAAACTCACCAAGTAATTACTCTCCACTTTCCAACTACGAATTATCAAAAAAAAGACAACTTGTCGTGTTAAATAGAATGGTCGAAAATAAATTTATAACTGAAGAAGAAAAAAAACAAGCATATAATGAAAAACTTGTTTTTTATGGACAAAATAAAAAATATAATTTAACTACTTTAAATTATTTTAAAGATGCAACAATGAAAGAATTATTTTCATTAGAAGATTTACCTAAAAGTTATCTTGAAACAGGAGGTATAAAAATATATACAACTTTAAATTTAGATGCACAAACATCTCTTGAAAA
The DNA here is from genome assembly GCA_934097255.1 of uncultured Bacilli bacterium. The sequence continues at coordinate 4,769 of CAKONT010000046.1, read as the reverse complement.
TAGTATAAAAGATAATAAAACAGATGATAAAGTACAAACTGCTAAAGTAATGCTTAACTCAAATAATGGCGAAATACTTGGAGTAATCGGTGGAACAAATTATGAGGAATCAACATATAACCGTGCAACAGATTCCCTAAGACAACCAGGGTCTACTATAAAACCATTTTTATATTATAATGCGATTGAAAAAGGATTTACAGCAAGTAGTACCTTTTTAAGTTCATATACGACTTTTAACTTTGATAATAAAGAAAGTTATACTCCTAAAAATTCTGAAAATATTTATGGAAATAAAGAAATAAGTATGGCTCTTGCTATTGCTTATTCTGATAACGTGTATGCTGTAAAAACTCACCTTTTTTTAGGAAAAGATGAATTAGTTAAAACACTTAAAAAAGCAGGTATTACAACTAAACTTGAAAGCGTGCCATCACTTCCTTTAGGAACTTATGAAGTAAATATAATAGAACTTGCAAACGCATATGCACAACTTGCAAATACTGGATATAAAGTAAAACCTCATTTCATAAAAAAAATAACTGATATAAACGATAATATTTTATATGAATATAAAAATGAATCAGAAAAAATATTCGATTCAAATATAGCATTTATTATAAGTGAATTATTAACAGGAAGTTATGATAATAATTTAATCGATTATGGATATCCAACATGTATAAATATTCTTGGAAAACTAACAAATAAATACGCTTTAAAAAGTGGAAGTACCGACACAGATTCTTGGATTGTAGGATACAATAACGGAATTGTTTTAGCATCATGGGCTGGATATGACGATAACTCTAAAATAAATTATAATGTCATTAGTAATAACAAATTGTCATGGGCTGATGCAATGGAAGAATATTTAAAAAATAAAGAAAGTAAATGGTACGATATTCCAGAAAATGTATCAGGAGTATTAGTTGATCCTGTATCTGGAAAACTAGCAACTGAAAATAGTAAAAACAAAAAAATTCTTTATTATATAAAAGGTACTGAACCAACTAATTAATTATTTTTTACGTACACATCTACTATCTTTGTTTACAAATGATACAATATAATCACCATAAGTAGTTACTAAATATTCAATGTCATCTTGATTACGTAAAGAAACTTCATATCCAACATCACTTAAATGAGAAAAAATTAAAAGTGGAATGTCAAAAGAAGAAATATTTTCTATCATCATATCTCTTATACCATCATCTCTTGTAAAAAGAAAAAAATTAGGATCAGTTTTCAATAAAGAAAGAAGTAAATGGTCTTTCCCATATTTACTATAATTAGCAAGACAAGCTTTAAATAAAATAGCTTGTTTTTCTTTTTTATTAGATTCATTTACTTTATTACCTTTCTTTTCTTTACTAATATTATTTAAATAATTATATCTATTAAAAATAAACTCAATATCATCAAAACTAGAATTATTTATAGTCGCAAGAATAATATTATGATAAATAAGCTTTAATTCCTCGTCATTTTCTTCTTTAAAAAGTTTAAAAACATAAGAATTAAATCCCTCAAGATAATTTTTAGTGTTAACAAACTCTTCTTTTTTTATATAATCAAAAAGAGTTTTACTAATAACACGGTTATATGAATATTTTGAATCCATCGAAATTCCAATATTATCTTTTTTAATTAAAAAATAATTCGTACTAGAAAAATCAAATAAAAGACTATTTATATAATTAATAATAGTCTTAACATCACTAACACTATCTAACATTAATAAAACACCATCTTTTTTTAAGTATGGTGATATTTTCATTTTAAAATTAATTCTTTTTTCTTTTAAATATAAAAATATTTTATTAATATTTTCACTAAATTTTTTTGAAAAATTGGGAATATATAATCTAATATTACAAGAATCACTTTTAAAATTATCATAATTAATATATAAAAAATTGTTATTTCTTTTTATATCACAATTAACCCTATATTTTTCAAATAAATTATTTATTTTGATAAATTCTTTTTTATAATCATGATAATTTTTATCTATATCATTTTTAACTAACAAAAAATATAAATTGTTACTACTAAACCCCTTATCTTTCATTTTTTGATACATCGTGTAACTTTTTCTTATGAATTCTTCCATGTCATTACAATTCATTATTTCACCTTTATTTTATAAATTTATTTAATTACCTCGACATAATCTCCATTTTTTAATAAACAACTATTAGCATCATCAGTATCTAAATGTAACTCAAAGTTATAATTTTTATTTGTTTTTACATATACATTATCTAAAATAACTCCTTTTTCTCCTGAAGTTTTAACCTTACACACATCTTTTAATCCAAGACTTTCTTTTTCCTCTTTTGTTACATGAATATGTCTTGTTGCAATAATACAACACTTTCTTTCAATTATATTGTCGTTATTTCTTATTTTTATAGAAGAAGCATCTGATAAATCACCTGAATTTCTAACAGGAGCATCGATACCTAAGGTATAACAATCCGTTTTAGATACTTCAACTTGTGTATAACTTCTTAAAGGTCCTAAAACTCGAACATTATCTATAACTCCTTTTTTACCTTCTAAACTAACAACAAGATTTGATTTAAATTCACCTTCTTGATTTAACATTTTATCTACTTCAAGCGGTGTATCTAAAAATAACTGTTTAAAATCTTTTTCACACAAATGAACGTGTCTATTTGATATACCTACTTTTACTTTCATAAAACTCTTCCTTTCAATGACTATTATATAAAATAAAATCTTTTTTTTAAAGCATATTTTAAAAAAATAATAAATATTATTAATTAGAAAAGAAGGAGGATTTTTATGAATAATAGTTATTATAACCCAAACTTTACAACACCGGCATACGATCCAAGTTATGCGAATGACGATTTACCTATGGAACAGTCATATATTGAAAATATTCTTAGAATGAATAAAGGCAAAGTCGCAAGTATTTATATGACATTTCCAGATTCAAGCGAATGGCAAAACAAAATATTTACAGGAGTTGTAGAACAAGCAGCAAGAGATCACGTCGTCTTATCGGACCCTAAAAATGGCAAATGGTATTTACTTTTATCTATTTATATTAACTACATCGTATTTGATGAGAAAATAAACTACAAAGTAATATAGTTGAAATAAATAATGCAATTTGCTATAATAAAATAAATAAATGAAAGATAATAAAGTAAGAAAGGATAAAAAAGCGGTGATAAAATGATTTATGTTATATTAGGTATTATACTTGTCATTTTAATTGTTACTTTAATATTTTATATAAATAAGAAAAAATTAGATGAAATAAACAATAACATTATTATTTGTCATAATAAAATGGATGAAAGCTTAGATGAAAAACAAAAATTAATGGACAAAATAGCTAAAAAGGCTAAAAATAAAGATATATTAAAACTTATAAAACAAGAAACTGATACAATATTTGAAAAAGAAAAAAATCTATTTGATGCTAAATGGAATTTAAACAAATTAATAAATGAAGATAAATTCAAACCAACAAAAGAAGATAAAAAAACAATTCAAAGTTTAAATGAATTAGAAGAAACAATAGAAGGATTAAAAGACTTTTATAATAGTAAAGTATCAATTTATAATTATCAATTAAATAAAAAACCATTATGTTATTTATATAAATTATTAAAATTAGAAAACAAAAAATCTTTTAGTTTAAAAAGAATAGAAAACTATGAAATATTAAAAGATTAGTTCAAGTTAAAATTAACTGGACTAATCTTTTTTGATATTAAAAAATTATTTGCTTTGGAAAAAGGCTTACTTCCAAAAAAACCACGAGATGCTGATAATGGCGATGGATGAGGAGATTCTATTACATAATGAATTGGATTAGTAATTAATCTTTTTTTACTTCTAGCATAACTACCCCATAAAATAAAAACAACAGGAGTACTTTTTTGATTAATTTTTGATATAACTACATCAGTAAACTCTTCCCAATTATACTTTTGATGAGAAAGAGGTTTATCTTTTTCAACCGTTAAAATACTATTTAAAAGCATAACCCCTTCTTTAGCCCATTTTTCTAAAGATCCACTCTTAGGAACATCATATCCTAAATCATCTTTTAACTCCTTAAAAATATTACGAAGAGAATGAGGAAAACTTATCCCATCTCTAACAGAAAAAGAAAGTCCATGAGCTTCACCCTCACCATGATATGGATCTTGACCTATAATAACAACCTTTATATCATCGTAATCAGTATATTTAAAAGCATTAAAAACATCACTCGCTTTTGGATAACAAATATGATTTTTATATTCCTCTCTTATAGAAGATACAATCTTTAAAAAATAATCCTTCTTAAACTCATCATTTAAAACTTCATCCCATCTTTTTGTTAACATAACTACTCCTTTTGTAAACATTTAAGTAAACATTTCATATACTAACTATTTAAGCTTAAATAAATGTTTCATTACAACAATTATTAAAACATACATTAGTATCACAATACACATATATTATAATAATAAAAGATAAATATATCAACTATTTATCTTTTATTTTAAATATTAAATATTTTTTCCAATAATTGGAAATATTTTTTGATAGGATAAATTATTGTGTTACTACAACATATGCTGTTTCTTCACTTTGGTTAAAGCTTCCTGTTACTAGGGCATAACTTCCCATTTCACTTTCATTTTCTCTTATGTATTTTGCTTCAAATGTACTTATTTTTTCTCCTGTTGAAGTGCTTCCTACTAATACGTTATTTCCTTCCGTCATTT
>CAKONT010000045.1 GCA_934097255.1 uncultured Bacilli bacterium | reverse complement strand
CTCTTCAACATATTTTTCAAAGAAAAGATTAATAATATGTCCAACACTTTTTTGATGATCTAAAACTTCAATATTATGTTCTTTTGCAAGAGATAATGCTTCTTCAAGTGATATATCTTTCTTAAAATCAATACCAGTTTGCTCAAAAATAGCATCAGTCATACTAATTCTTTTAAAAGTAGAAGAAATATCTATTTCATTTCCATACCATAAAAATTTATCTTTAGCAAATACTTCTTTGGCTATTTTTTTAAACATTTCTTCAGATAAATCCATCATTTGTGAAAGATCTGAATAAGCAAGATACGCTTCCATCATTGTAAATTCTGGATTATGTCTTGCATCCATTCCCTCGTTTCTAAATACTCTTCCTATTTCATAAACAGCTTCCATGCCACCGACTAATAATCTTTTTAATGGAAGTTCAAGAGCTATTCTTAAATACATATCAATGTCTTGAGCATTATGATGCGTAATAAAAGGTCTTGCTGCTGCTCCTGTTAAAAGCGTATTTAATACAGGTGTTTCAACTTCAATAAAACCTTTATTATCCATATAATTTTGAATACATCTAATTATTTTGGTTCTCAAAATGGCAACTTTTCTTGAATCTTCATTCATTATTAGATCAACATATCTTCTTCTATATCTTTCTTCTATATCAGTTAATCCATGGAATTTTTCAGGTAAAGGTCGAAGAGCCTTCACTAAATGCTTATATTCTAAACATTTTAAAGTAACTTCTCCTGTTTTTGTTTTCATAACCTTTCCTGTTACGCCAACTATGTCACCAATATCTGCACTTTTAAATAAATCATAAGTTTCTTCTTGAACATCATTTACAGAAATATAAACTTGTATTCTACCTGTTTTATCTTGAATAGAAAAAAATGATGCTTTTCCCATTTTACGAATAAACATAATTCTTCCAGCAACAGTATAACAGTCATCTATATTCAAAAAATCATCGTGAGGAATGTCTTTATATTTTTCATTTATCTCTTTGGCATATCCAGTTCTTTCGAATCTTTGACCAAAAGGATCTATCCCTGAGTCTTTCAATTTATTTAATTTTTCTCTTCTAACTAATTCTTGTTCCGTTAATTCTCTCATATATATAAATCTCCTTTTTATAACGATATTTTAGCATACATTTATTTAAAATAAAAGCAATTATTTATCACAGCTATCCAATAACTCGTTTAAATATAATTTAATCTTTTCGGGATTCTTTTCTACAAAAATTTTATTTTTAATATCTTTCCCTCTAGGTATGTTCCTTAAATAACAAGAAATATGACTTCTTATTTCAAGCACTGCCTGTTTTTCATTTTCAAATGATAATAAGTATTCGAAATGTTTTAAAGCCATAGAAACTTTTTCTTTATCTGATGGACGTTTGATTACAACATTTTTATCTAAATAATAATTTACTTCCTTTATAAGCCAAGGATTCCCCATAAGTCCTCTTCCAATCATAACAAGATCACACCCAGTTTCATCTAGAAGTCTTTTGGCATCAAAACAAGTTTTAACATCACCGTTTCCAATAACAGGAATTGAAACTGCTTCTTTGACTTTTTTAATAATACTCCAATCAGCCTTTCCAAGATAACCTTGAGCTCTTGTTCTTGGATGAACACAAATAGCACTCGCTCCTGCTTTTTCAATTACTTTAGCAACATCAACAGCATTAATATGTTCACTATCCCAACCACTTCTTATTTTTACAGTAACAGGAACAGAAACACTTTCAACAACAGCTTTTACTATTTCATATATTTTATCTGGATCTTTTAAAAGTGCACTACCAGCAAGGGATCTTATTGCAACTTTTGGAACAGGGCAACCCATATTTATGTCTATAATATCAGGACGCATATGTTTTTCAATATATTTTGCAGCATAAACAAAAGACTCTTTATCACTTCCAAATATTTGCTGGGCAATAGGTCTTTCATATTCAGTCATATAAAGCATATCAATTGTTTTTTTATTATTGTAATATATTGCTTTATCACTTACCATTTCTGCATATATTAAACCGCATCCCATCTCTTTACATATTCTTCTAAAGGCACTATTTGATATACCGGCCATCGGTGCTAAAACGACTTTACCTTTAACTTCTACATTTCCTATTTTCATAAAATTTAACACATCCTTGATAAACACTCATATAAAATAGCATATTATTTTAATTTTGGCAAGAAAAAAAGTTATCAACAAAAGTTAATAACTTAAGCTTCTTCCAATTTTCCAGTTTTTACTAAACTATCAATCTGTTCTTTTGTTAGTGTTTCGTATTTAACAAGATTATCTGCTATAAGGTCTACTAATTTCATATTTTCCTTTATGATTTTTTGCGTTTTAGCATAGCAAACATCAATTATCTTTCTTATTTCCTTGTCAACCTCATACGCAATAGTTTCAGAAGAATTTCTAGACTTATTATAATCTCTTCCTAAGAATACACTTGATTCATTTTGTTCAAGTTGTATAGGTCCTAAATCACTCATACCATATTCACAAACCATAGCACGAGCGATCTTGGTTGCTCTTTCAATATCATTAGAAGCACCCGTTGTTACTTCATTAAAAACCATCTCTTCAGTAACACGTCCTGCAAGTAATGTTGAAATTGTTTCAAGTAATTCCGTTTTTGTAACGTGAGCTTTTTCTTCTTCCTCTTGAATATTTGTATAACCACCGGCCATGCCACGAGGAATTATTGTAACTTTTTGAACAATACTTGAACTTTCAAGTTTCAAGCCAGATACAACATGTCCTGCTTCGTGATATGCAGTAATTTTCTTATCCTTATCACTTAACTTTCTAGATACTTTAGCAGGTCCCATCAAAACTCTATCATGTGCTTCATCAACTTCAGACATACTAATAGATTCTTTATTTTTTCTTGCTGCAAGAAGAGCAGATTCATTAAGTAAATTTTCAAGATCTGCGCCACTAAATCCAGATGTTCTTTTTGCTAAATTAGAAAGTTTAACATCAGGTCCTAATTTCTTGTTTTTAGCATGAACAGCTAATATAGCTTCTCTTTCTTTGGAATCTGGTAAACTAACAGTTACTTGCCTATCAAATCTACCTGGTCTAAGAAGAGCAGGATCAAGAACATCAGGTCTATTAGTTGCTGCAATTATAATAATTCCTTCATTAGCACCGAAACCATCCATCTCAGTTAACAATTGATTAAGAGTTTGTTCTCTTTCATCATGTCCTCCGCCAAGACCAGTTCCACGTTGTCTTCCCACTGCGTCGATTTCATCGATAAAAATTAAACATGGCGCTGTTTGTTTTGCCTGTCTAAACATATCACGAACACGGCTTGCTCCAATACCAACAAATAATTCTACAAAGTCAGATCCACTTATGTAATAAAAAGGTACATTAGCTTCACCTGCTACTGCTTTAGCAAGTAAAGTTTTACCTGTTCCTGGAGGACCTACAAGAAGAACCCCCTTTGGGATCCTTGCTCCAAGTTTTTGGAACTTTTTAGGACTTTTCAAAAAGTCAATTAACTCTTTTAATTCCTCTTTTTCTTCATTTAAACCAGCAACATTATCAAACGTTACTTTGTCTTTATTAGTATTTAATTTAGCTTTACTTTTTCCAAAATCAAATGACTTAGCATTTCCACCTACTTGTTTTGTTAAAAAGAAAAATCCAAATCCAACTATTAAGATAAGAGGTAAGAAATTAACTAAAAAAACAACAACCGAATTATTTTCAGGATCTTTTTTTACAGTTACCTCAAAAGCTTGCTCTTCACTTGATGATAATATTTTTTTTATAACTTCATCAGATAAAGGAGCTTGTAAAGTAAATATTTCTCTTTCTTTATAGTCTTTTAATTTACCATTTATTTCATAAACTGAAGAATTTGTTCTAGGTACAATCTCAAGTTTAGTTATTTCTTTATTATTTAAACTATCAATAAAAGTATCATAAGATAATTTATTTTCTATCACATTATTATTAATTAAATACCATATGCCAATTAGAAAAAGTCCAAGTAAGACATATGATAAAAAGTTTCTACTATTTTTTTTCATAAAATCCTCCCTTTTTAATGATACCATAATATTATATCACAACTTTTATTTTTTGGAACATCAAAATTAGATTTTTTTAAACCCGGTATCCACACTATCTTATCACTACTATCGACAACAACCGGCCACAAATCACGTTCCACAATAGGAACTTTTGAATTAATAAAAATATCTTTTATTTTCTTTTTTCCATCCATACCTTTGATATTCATTTTATCTCCCGATTTTCTTGTTCTAACAATAAGTGGAAGAGTAATATCACTACTACATAATCTACAATAATTATTGTCATTTACTTTGCCATCTTTTATAACTGAAATATTTTTGCCATTAGGTAAAAAAACATGATCACTAATTTCTATTTCATAACTATCTATTTGATCAGTTATCTTTTCAAGTTTTAAACTATTATAACTTTTTAAAGCTCGAACACTGTTTGGAAGATAAATAACACCATTAGAACGTTTTGAATAAATAAGTTTTTTTATCATATTCGAATGAACATCAGAAATTAAAATTAAATCATCTTCATAAAACTTTTCAAGTAAATAATTAATTATAGAATTTTGTATTAAACAATCTAACTTTTTAAACTTTTCTATATCTAAAGAATCATTTTTAAATACTTCTAAAAGTGCCTTATTTCTTTCCTTTAAAACAAAATTTTCATACATATTAATAGATTCACTAAACTTTAAAAATTTTAAATGAACATTACTTTCTTCTTTCTTTAGAAAAGGAAGAACAATTTTTCTATATCTATTTCTTGTATATTTTTGTTTAAAATTAGATTTATCAATAGCAAATGGTACTTTATTTTTTTTATCATAATCTAATATATCTTGTTTTGTAACAGTAATTAATGGTCTAATAATTGTATACCCATCTTTTTCATACTCTTTTTTAAAACCACCATAACCAGACATATTAGAACCCCTAACAATTCTCATTAAAATAGTCTCAATAAGATCATCTCCATGATGAGCAGTCATTAAATACTTACCATTATATTTAGTTATCAAATTTTCAAAAAAATTATATCTAATAGTTCTTGCCTCGTTATGAAAATTATCATCTCCATACTCTTTTATTATCATTTTTTCAAAAATGATATCATGTTCTTTACAATAATTTTCCATATAAACCATTTCTTTAGCACTTTCTTTTACTCTTATGTTGTGGTTTACGTGAGCACAAATTATTTTTATTTTTTTTTCTTCTCTTATTTTAGTAAGTAAAGAAAGTAAACACATAGAATCTGGTCCAAAAGAACATCCCAAAACAACAACATCATTACAACACAATAAACTGTTTAAATAATCTAAAACTTCTTGCATTTTTATTCCCTCTTTTTTCTATATTCTATTTTATTAATTGTTTAAAGTCAATACTATCAAAAAATAATAACCAAAGTTATTATTTAATTTGAATAATATATTCATTTTCACCAGAATATAAAAACTTTTCTCTTGCATATTTTGCTACATATTCTGGATCATTTAATTTATTAACTTCAACTTTCAATTCTTCTTCTTTTTCTTGAAGATTAACTAATTGAACAGATAATTTTTTACTTTCACTTTTTTTATCATATATTTGTTTCCATACACTAAAAAGTGAGTATAAAAAATAAACATTTAATAAAAAACAAAGACAAGTTATAAAAAATTTTTTCTTTTTATCCTTTTTCTTCTTATTTTTATTTTTAGTCATATTTTATTATCTCACTCTTCCTTCATATTTTATAAATATTTTTATCATCTTATTAAATTATAGCAATAATAAATTTTTAATTCAATAAATAAGACAAAATAACACTAAAGTTTACATCTATTTTTTTTAAAGAGAATATTACCTAAAATTATTCCAAAAAAGAAAAAAAGTAGAAAATAAATATGAAAAATACCACCGTTAATTATAGTTATTGAGATTATAAAGAAAAAAAACATAATAGTATTAAAAATAAGCTCATATAATAAATTTTTTCTATGTTTTAAAAAAAACATATACTTGTAAAACAGATTAAAAAAAAGCATATAAATTAGACCATATAAATTACAAAAAAGAAAGCATATGATCTGTTTTTCTATATTCATTTGAAAAGTTTACTTAACATACTATTTTCTTTATTTGCTTTTTTTAATTCATCAATATAACTTAAGCTAATTAAAGATCCTTTTATGGAAACAATTCCATCTTTTGTATCTAATCTATTTAATTCAAGATTTTCTCCTTTTATAGCAAGAAATCCCATATTCGTCTCAAGAAGAAATTCTTCATCGTCAAAACTATTAATTTTGTTTACACCTGTTATATATATACTTTTTCTTTCATTAATACTTATACCATGATTTAAACTAATATTTTCTTTCATATCCATATAAATTCCTCCAAGAAATTATATGCAAAACTTTTTAATTTTATTAAAAAGAAAAAGACTTGATATCAAGTCTTCTTAAAAAACAATTTAAGTTATATTAAGCAATAGTTATTGCAGAATCATATACAGCTACTTGAACTTTGAATGATAATTCAGAATTACCAGCAGTTTTTGTATGAGTATATTTATTATCAGCAGCAGTAACAGCTTCTCCTGTTGTGTTAGTTGTTGTATGTAATTCATATGCTGCGCCATCTGCATCAGTTTCTGCAACCCATGCTTTAAGATCTAAATCTGCACCTTCAGAGCCACTGAAAGAACCATTATAAATTGCATAAGAATCTGTAATAGTAGTAGCACCTGCTGTTGCTTTTTTAGTTGCAAATGAAGAAAGATATGCTTTTTCTACAACTTCAGTTGTTTTATTAAATAAACTTATTTTAACATCTTTTGTAGCTAATCCTTCACTTGGTGTAACTTCAGTTAAATAAACAACATAGTAAAATGTTTGTGAACCAGCAACGCTTGAATTGATATCAATGTTTGTATGTTCACCAACTTTATCTTGTGCAGCTCCAATTGCATCAGTAACAGGATAAACATTTTCTAAGTTAATAACACTTTTTTCACCAGCTGTTTCACCATTATCCATGCTGATAGAAATTTTACCAGTATTAATCAAGTTGACAGTTTGTCCAGTACCACTAAATGTATATAGTGCGTATGAAATACCAACTATCATTGCAACCAATACTAAAACTCCTACAACTGATAATATAACTTTCTTTTTGTCTTCCATAATTTCCTCCTATCTTTATTATGATATAATCATAGCATGATTAATTTCTTTTTTCAATAAAAAAATATTTTTTTTTACACTTTTTACTAAATATTAGTCAAAAATAAACTTTCCAAAATTACTGAAAAAGAAAAAGCAAGAAAATCTTGCTTTTTATGCTATTCTGCAGTTTTATATGCTTCTAAAATAGCCTCTTCAAACATAGTACGTGTTTCTGGATTAATTGGGTGTGCTATATC
>CAKONT010000044.1 GCA_934097255.1 uncultured Bacilli bacterium | reverse complement strand
AAGACTTTAAAGAATGAAAATTTTAATGTTTGTGAGATTGTAACAGATAGTAGACAAGCTAATAATAACAGTTTATATATTCCTATTATAGGGGAAAAACTTGATGGACATCAATTTTTAAATGATGCTTATAATAATGGTTGCCGTAATTTTTTAATCGATAAAGATCACGAATTTATTAAAGATGATATTAATTTAATAGAAGTAGAAGATACAACAAAATCGTATGGTGATATTGCTAAAAATTATAAGAATAAATTTAGTGTAAAAACAATTGGTGTTACAGGAAGTGTAGGTAAGACATCTACTAAAGATATAATTTATAGTGTTTTAAAAGAAGAATATAAAACATTAAAAAATGAAGGTAATTTTAATAATGAAATAGGTATACCAAAAACGATCTTAAATTTAGATAGTACATATTCTTATTTGGTTTCGGAAATGGGACTTTCTTTTAAGGGAGATATAGCTTATTTTGCAAGTATTGTAAAGCCAGATATTGCTGTTATTTCTTCTATTGGTATGAGTCACATAGAAAATTTTAATAACCAAGATGAAATTTTTGATGCTAAAATGGAAATTACTACTTATTTTACAAAAAATAATATTTTAATTGTTAATGGCGACGATAAATATTTAAAAACGTTAAGAGATAAAAAACATGTATATAAACTTTTAACATATGGTTTTAATTCTTATAATGATTTAGTGTGTAAAAGTTATGAGATATTAGAAGATAAAATAAAATTTGTTTGTCAAATTAATGATAAAGAAGAAGAATTTGTTATTCCAAGTATTGCAACACATAATATTTTAAATGCTTTATCTGCTATTTTAGTGGGATTAGAACAAGGTATTAGTATTGAAAAAATAAAAAAAGGGTTAAGTAATTTTTCAATCACAAAAGGAAGACTTACAATTATAAATAAAAAAGATATAACTATAATTGATGATAGTTATAATGCGTCAAGTGATTCTATTATTTCAGCTTTAAAAGTTTTAAATAACTATAATACAAGAAAAGTTGCTATTTTAGGAGATGTTTTAGAAACAGGTAAATACGCCAAAGAAATTCATGAAAAAATAGGTGATGAGATTTATCCGAATGCTACATTTTTAATTGCTTGTGGTAATGATGCTAAGTATTATATTTCATCTGCTATTAAAAAGGGATTAGACAAAAAAAATGCAGTATTTTTTAAAAACTATGAGGATTTGTTAAAAGAAATAGATAAGTATATCAAAAAAGGTGATACTATTCTTGTTAAGGCATCTCATGGTATTTTACTAGATAGGGTAGTAGAGTATTTAGATAATAATTATGAATAAAGATGAGTTAAAAAAACTAGAATTTTTTTTAGAAAACATGGAAAAAAAAGAAACACTTCTTCTTCACTCTTGTTGTGGACCTTGTAGTAGTTATGTCTTATCTTATTTAAATAAATATTTCGATATAACAATTGTTTACTATAATCCTAATATTCATCCAAAAAAAGAATATGAAAAAAGATTTAATGAGCAAAAAAAAGTTATTAAAGAAATGTTTAATAACGAGATAAAAATTATGGAGTGTTCTTATGATCCAAGTGATTATTTTGATAAAGTAAAAGGTTATGAAAAAGCAAAAGAAGGCGGAAAAAGATGTCATATTTGTTATGAACTTAGAATGGAAGAAGTAGCACGTCTTGCTAAAAAGTATAATTTTTCTTATTTTACAACTACTTTATCAGTTAGCCCTTATAAAGATAGTAAGATATTAAATGAAATTGGTAAAAAACTTAGTGAAAAATATAAAGTAAATTATTTATGTTCCGACTTTAAAAAACATGATGGATATAAAAAGTCCATTGAATATTCTAAAAAATATAATTTATATAGACAAAATTATTGTGGATGTATTTATTCTTTAAATATAGAAAATAAAGCTTAGACTTTATTTTTTTTGCTTTTTGTGCTATTATATGCTTTATCTAAAAAGAAGTAGCTTGTTAGTGCTTGTTAGCATGGCATTTTGTGTATTTCGGTAATTTTGGGTGGTGTTTTTTTTGAGAGCTTATAATTATGAAGATAAATATATATATCTAAAAAGTATTGATGAAGATAAAGATAAAGTTATTTTTTATAATATATTAAGAACACAACACTTATATAACGAATTAGATAAACCAACTAATATTTATCATTCTAGTATAACTTTATCTTTTTTAAAGAAAAAAGAAGCTTATTTTGCTTTTGAAAAAGAAACTAATGATTTAATTGGTATGTGTGGATTACTTCACTATAACGAACAAAATAAATCCGCAGATATATACTTTTTAGTAAATGACAAAATTGATTACGATAAAAGAATTAATTTAGGTGAAAAAAGTTTAAATTTATATTTAAATTATCTTTATGATAATTTAAGTATCAATAGTATTATTTCTAAAACATCTAATAATGATGAGGTATTAAAATATATTTATAATAGTAATATGAATTATTTAGGAACAACTTATTTATCATCTAATATAAATGATAAATTTTATAATACTATTTATTATCAAACAACTAGAAATGATTTTCTAAAAAAAGAAAAAATTAAAGAAATAGAAAACACGTCAAGTGGTAAGAAACTATCTTATAGTATATCTGATTTACCAATATATGTTCCAGGAGAAAAAATAAGTTTAGTAAGACCTCTTGATGTTATTTATAAAAAACTTGATGAAGAAAAATTATTACTTTTTATAAATAATAAAAATACTGTTAAATTATTAGGTGGGGATTTGACAAGTTCAAAAGAATTTTTAAAAGATTATTTATTTACGATGGATTATTGGATTATGAAAAATGATAATTTAATTGGTTATATTAATTCGTTTTCTAAAGATAAAATTAATAGAACTGGTAATCTTGAGTATGCTATTTTAGATCCTAAATGTCGTAATAATGGTTATAGTAAAGAAGCACTTTCTTTATTTAAAGATGCTCTTTTTCAAAGTAAGTTAATTTATACGTTAAACTCTGAAGTTTTTGATTTTAATACTATTTCTAATAAAGTTATGAATAGTTCTAATATGTCTTTAGTAGGGACAAGAAAAGAAGGATATTTTTTAAATGGTAATTATAGAGATATAAATATTTATAGTACTTCTTTTATAAAAGAAAAAAGATAAGATTTTCTCCCACCTTAAAGTTTTCGATATAGTCCTCTAACTTTTCCAAGAATAGTGACATTATTTAATATAATAGGTTCCATAGTATCATTTTCCGGTTGTAATCTAATATGATCATTTTCTTTATAAAATGTTTTAACTGTTACTTCGTTGTTATCAGTCATTGCAACAATTATTTCACCATTTTTGGCAGTTTTTCTTCTTTCGACGATAATGATATCACCATCGTATATTCCGACATTAATCATTGATGTTCCATTTACTCTTAAAGTAAATACTTCTTCATTATTATTAATTAAATATGCTGGTAGGTCAAAATATTCATCAGGCATTTCAATAGCTTCAATAGGGTTTCCTGCTGTTACTTTTCCAAGAAGTGGCACAGAAATAACGGTATCGTTTGTTTTTAAATATTCGTTTGCAACACATAGTTCAATTGTTCTATTTTTATCTTTATCTTTTTTTATATATCCTTTTTCTTGTAAGTTATTTAAATGAGCTTGGATAGTTGCCGTACTACTTAAATTAGTAATATTACAAAGTTCTCTAACAGTAGGTGGAAACCCTTTTTCAGCCATGAATTTTTTTATTTCTTTTAAAACAAGACATTGCTTGCCTGTTAATTTTTCCATTTTTCCTCCCTTTTATAAAATAACATTAGCATAGTATATATAAAATGTCAAACAAATGTTTTCTTTAAAAAAAATTAAAAATAGTTTACTTTTTTAAAAAGTATGATAAAATAATTTATATATTTTGTTTTGCGATGATAAAGCTTGGAAACTTTTAGCATTAAATTTAAAGTGATTCTTAATTGAATAAATAGAGTGGAACCGCGGATTTGTAATTCGTCTCTTGTGATCTTTTAAGAACGCTTTTTTATTAGAAAGGAAGATTTTTATGAATATGGAAGAATTAGTTGCTTTTTGCAAAAATTATGGTTTTATTTTTCAAGGAAGTGAAATTTATGGTGGTCTTGCAAACACATGGGATTATGGTCCTTTAGGAGCTGAACTTAAAAGAAATGTCAAAAAAGCTTGGCTTAAAAAGTTTGTTCAAGAAGATAAAAATAATGTTAGTTTGGACTCTGCAATTCTTATGAATCCAAAAACTTGGGAGGCTTCTGGACATTTAAAAACATTTTCAGATCCTTTAATTGATTGTCGTGAATGTAAAACTCGTCATCGTGCTGACAAGCTTATCGATGAATTTACTTCTTCTTTGATGGGAGATTCTATGAGTGATGAGGAAATGATTAATTTTATTAGAGAAAATAAAATACCTTGTCCAAAGTGTGGAAAATCAAATTTTACAGATATTAGACAATTTAATTTAATGTTTAAGACATTTCAGGGTGTCACAGAAGATGCTAAAAATACTATTTATTTAAGACCAGAAACGGCTCAAGGAATATTTACCAATTTTTTAAATGTTCAAAGAAGTATGAGACTTAAGTTACCTTTTGGAATAGCACAAATTGGTAAAAGTTTTAGAAATGAAATAACCCCTGGTAATTTTATTTTTAGAGTTCGTGAGTTTGAACAAATGGAACTAGAGTTTTTTTGCAAACCAAATACAGAACTTGATTGGTTTAATTATTATAAAAAGTATTGTAAAGATTTTTTGATTTCTCTTGGAATAAAAAATGAAAATTTAAGATTTAGAGATCATTCTAAAGAAGAATTATCATTTTATAGTAACGCAACAACAGACATTGAATATAAATTTCCATTTGGTTATGGTGAGTTATGGGGAATAGCAAGTCGTACGAACTATGATTTATCAAGACATCAGGAAGTTTCAAATGTAAATCTTACTTATTTAGATCCAGAAACAAATGAAAAATATATTCCATATGTTATTGAACCATCTGTTGGCGTTGAAAGACTAATTTTAACAATTCTTTGTGATTCTTATGAGAAAGAAAATCTTGAAAATGATTCAAGGGAAGTTATGCACTTTATTCCTTTTCTTGCACCATATAAGGCAACAATTTTGCCACTTGTAAAGAAAAATCATAGTGAAGAAGCAATAAAAATTTATAATGAATTAGCTAAAGATTTTATGGTAAGTTACGACGAATCTGGTTCTATTGGAAAAAGATATAGAAGAAGTGATGCCATAGGAACTCCATTTGCTATTACTATTGATGATGAGACATTAAATAACAAAGTAGTGACAGTAAGAAATCGTGATACTATGGAACAAATAACATTAAAAGTAGATGAATTAAAAGATTATATTAATGAACAAATAAAATTTTAGAAAGCATCAATTTTGATGCTTTTTTTGTCATATTTCGACATATATTATATATTACTATATAAATGGTGATAGTAATGAAAGAATATTATGTTTTTGAAGTAAAAAAAGAATTTATTAATTTGTATAGAGAAAAAACGAGTGAACTTTTTTATATTTATAATCGCATTTATAATATGAAAGAAGTTGACAAAATGTATGGGTATAATTTGTTTGATCAAATAAGTAAATTTCACAATAAAAAAAATATAAATGATTATATTTATGATATATATAAAGATAAAATAACTTATGCTTTTACGGAAGATGAACATGTTATAAATAATTTATTTTCTGGAGAAATTAGTATTCTTAAAGTTAAAAATTCTTGTTTAAAAATAGAAACAAATACAGATGATTGTAGTTTCTTTAAAGATTTAAAGGCATATAATAATAATTTTTTTGTATGTAGCTTTAAAGAACAAGAGTACTTTTTTTTGAAAAATTATCGTCATCATGTAAAAAGCATGTAAAAACAGTTGTAAAATATTTTGATTTCTAATAAAATAGATATTGAAATGGAGGAAAAAAGATGTGGCATGATATATTAATGATTGTAATTGGTTTAATAATTGGTTTTGTTGTTGGTTTTTTAATATCTCGTAAAGTTATGCAAAAATATCTTAAAAAAAATCCACCAATAAATGAAGATATGATTAAAACAATGATGCAACAAATGGGAAGGACTCCTTCACAAAAACAAGTTAATCAAATGATGAAACAAATGAATAAGTATATGTAAAAAAAGCACTTTTATTTAAGTGCTTTTTTGATATTTTTAGAAACATCTTTTTCTACTTCTTTTTTCTTTTTAGAAACATCTTTTTTTACTTTACTAACTTTTTTATCTATGTTTTTTTCAGCATCAATAATTTCTTTTTTAATTTTTTCTTTTTCTTTTTCCATCTTTGTTTGTAATATTTTTTGTTCTTTTTTCTTTCCTTTAAGTAAACTTTCAATTAAGACAGTAAAACATATAGCGTAAAATATTGTTACAACAACGCCAAACATGTATTTACTTGTAATTAATTGAACAAAATATGCCGGTGTAACTAATCCGATATTTGAAATGGTAGTAAATAAAATACTATCGACTGTTATTGCAATTACACTTGATATTAAAAATCTAAATCCTTCATATCCGGCTAGAAAATCATATATTTTAATGTTTATATATTGAGAAATAACAAAAGATATAATTGATGCTAACATAAGTCTATAATTAACATTAAAAATAGGACCTAATCCATCGATACCATTTAAAATTGGTAAAAGGTTTGTAATAGATATTAAAAAGCACATAAGAATCAAAGAAACAATTGCATAAATGATCATTGAAACTGTATCTTTTAGTCCATATCTTTCTTTAAACAAAGTAGCTATGAAATAAGTAATTGGGTATATAAAAATAGATCCAACAGCAGAAATACCATTTATTGTGACTGTTCTAGCAGCTAAGATAAATGATATATCAAATATCATTGCAAATATTATCATTGTAAGAAAGTAATAGAAATTATTAAATCTTTTATGTTCCATAAAATTCTCCTCCTATTTTAAATTATATCAAAAATATATATAAAAACAAGCATTATTTTCTGTTTTGTGTTAGAATTGTTATAGAGGTTGAAAGGTTGGTTTTTATGATAAACAAAATAAGAAATTTTTCCATAATAGCCCATATAGATCATGGTAAAAGTACCATCTGTGATCGTATTTTAGAACTTACAAATGCGATAAATAAAAGAGAAATGAAAAATCAATTACTTGATTCGATGGAACTTGAAAGAGAAAGAGGAATTACAATAAAATTAAATACAGTCTCACTTAAATATGAATATAAGGGTGAGATATATGATTTGAATTTAATAGACACTCCAGGTCACGTTGATTTTACTTATGAAGTATCAAGATCTCTTGCAGCTTGTGAGGGAGCTATTTTAGTTATTGATGCAACACAAGGAATAGAAGCCCAAACTTTTGCTAATCTTTTTTTAGCCATGGAAAATAATTTGCAAATTATTCCTGTTATAAATAAAATTGATTTGCCCAATGCAGATATTAATAG
>CAKONT010000043.1 GCA_934097255.1 uncultured Bacilli bacterium | reverse complement strand
TATGAAGTTTAATGTCCCAACAAAGTTAACTTTTTTGAGGTTAGTTTTATCGCTTGTTATTATAATTTTATTACTTTTCCCATTTTATCGTTTGGGAATAGAATTTCCACAAATATTGGTAAAAAATATTTTGCTAGATCTTAGATTTTTAATTTCCGGTGTTATTTTTATTTTTGCAAGTATCACTGACTATTTTGATGGTAAATTAGCAAGAAAAAATAAACAAGTTACGGATTTTGGAAAGATGATCGATGCGATTGCAGATAAAGTTTTAGTTAATTCTGTTTTAGTTATTTTTGCATGTTTGGGGTATTGTCCAATACTTGTTGCTGTAATTATTGTTATAAGGGACATAGTTGTTGATGCAATAAGAATATCAACTGCTAAAGAAGGAACTGTACAAGCAGCTATTTTTTCTGGAAAACTTAAAACTGCATCTTTAATGATTGGTATAATATTAACATTTTTTTATAATTTGCCATTTGAATTATGGAATTTGAATGTTTCAACATACTTTTTGTATTTTGGAGCAATTATGTCTATTGTATCAATGATAGAATATTATAATTTAAATAAAAAAGCGATTTTTATGGGATTAGAATAAGTAGAAAAGCATTTTTTTATAGGAACTTTTCTATTTTTTTTATCAAAAAAAGCTTAACAAACAAATGTTTGAAAAATATGTTGACAATTGAATGGTTTTAAATTACAATGAAATTACACGAATGGAGGAATTTTTATGGCAAAAAAAGATAGCGGAGATAAAACGTTAGAGCAGGTATTACAAGAGATAGAAAAGCAGTTCGGAAAAGGGGCAATAATGAAACTTGGGGAAAATCCAAATATGGAAATTGAAACAACTCCAACAGGTTCGCTTTCACTTGATTTAGCTTTGGGAGTTGGAGGATATCCTAAGGGAAGAATAATAGAAATTTATGGACCTGAATCAAGTGGTAAAACAACAGTTGCCTTGCATGCGATTGCAGAAGTACAAAAACTCGGTGGAAGAGCAGCATTTATAGATGCAGAACATGCACTAGATCCTTTATATGCTAAAAATTTAGGAGTAAATACTAACGAACTATTGTTATCACAGCCAGATACGGGAGAGCAAGCTTTAGAAATATGTGAAGCTCTTGTAAGGAGTGAAGCTGTTAGTATTGTTGTAATAGATTCAGTTGCAGCGCTTGTACCACAAGCTGAAATTGAAGGTGAAATGGGTGATAATCACATTGGACTTCAAGCAAGACTTATGTCGCAAGCTTTAAGAAAATTATCTGGAACAATAAATAAGACCAAAACGACGGCTATTTTTATAAATCAATTAAGAGAAAAAGTAGGCGTAATGTTTGGAAATCCAGAAGTGACTCCTGGTGGAAGAGCTTTAAAATTTTATTCTACTATAAGATTAGATGTCAGAAGAACTGAGCAACTAAAAAATGGGGATAGTGTTATTGGTAATAAAACGGTTATAAAAGTTGTAAAAAATAAAGTTGCACCTCCATTTAAAATGGCTGTTGTTGAAATATTATATGGTAAAGGTATTTCAAAAGAAAGCGAAATTGTTGATTTGGCATCTAGGTGTGATATTATCGAAAAAAGTGGAGCATGGTATTCATATAATGGCGAAAAAATAGGCCAAGGAAAGGAAAATGCTAGGTTATATCTTGTAAATAATAAAAAGATTTCAAAAGAGATTGAAGACAAAGTAAAAAAGTATTATATGCAAGATAAAGAAAATTTAGAAAAGGAGCAAGAAATCGAACAAGAAAAAAGCTCTAATTAATAAGTTTATTATAAAAATACTAATAAAATTTTTTAAATCTTAAAAAATGTGGTATAATATTTATACTGCTTTTTACTTTGTATTAAATTTAAAAGAAAGGAGTTTAATTAATGAGTAAAATTAATATATTTGGTCTCGGTGGACTAAATGAAAATGGAAAAAATATGTATGTTGTTGAAGTAGATGACAATATATTTATTTTTGATGCCGGATTAAAATATCCAAAAGGAAATATGCTTGGAATTGATTATATCATTCCTAAGTTTGATTATTTAATAGAAAATAAAGATAAAATAAGAGGTATATTTTTAAGTCATGGACATGCTGGAAATATTGGAGCTGTTCCAGACATATTAAATGTTTTACCTGAAATACCTGTTTATGCTACTAAATTTACAATGAAGTTACTTATCAATAAATTAGATGAATACAAGATAAAGCAAAAAGCGGTTAATTTGAAAGAAATAAGACCTCATTCAAAAATAGATGTAGCTGGTTTTTCGATTTTTCCGATATGTGTGACGCATTCTCTTCCAGAAACTATGTTATATGTTTTATATACAGATGATGGAGCAATTGTTTATGCAACAGATTTTGTATTTGATTCAACGATGCTTGGACCATATAAAACAGATATAGGTAAACTTGCATATGTTGGTAAACAAGGAGTTTTATGTTTACTTACTGAATCTTGTTATGCTTATAATGAGGGCTTTACAAGTCCAAAACAAAGAATATCAAAGCTTGTTTTTGATACACTTGCTAAAGCTGAAAATCGTTTGATAATACCTGTTTTTGATTCACACTTGTATCGTATTCAAGAAATTTTAGATCAAGTTGCAAGAACGAGACGAAAAATAGTTATTATGGGCAAAAAGTTACAAGATACAATAGATACGGCAATCGAATTAAAATATCTTCATTTTGATGATAATAAAATTGGTGATTTATCAAATATTAATGATAAAGATGTGGTTATTTTGATATCAGATGATAAAGAAAATCCATATGCTAGTTTGGAGAAGATAATTAATGGTTATGATAAATATTTGACTCTTAATGAAACAGATACTGTTTTAATTAGTGAACCTGTATATTCTGGCAATGAAAAGAAAAATGCAAAGATACTTGATGATTTATCTAAATTAGGCGCTGAGGCAATAAGTTTATCAAATAAAAATTATTTGCTTCATCATGCTTCAAAAGAAGACTTGATGTTAATGCTTAATTTGATGAATCCTAAATATTACATGCCAATTAAGGGTGAATATCGTTATATGTATATGAATGCTTCTCTAGCAGAACTTGTTGGTATTCCAAAAGAAAATATTATTTTAAAATTAAATGGTGATGTTGCATCATTTAAGGATGGAAAACTTGTTGAAAAATCTAAAAGCATTAAAGTTGAAGAAATTTTAGTTGACGGTACTAATGCTGAAGATATCGGAGAATTAGTTTTAAAAGATAGGGAACTTTTATCTAAAAATGGTATTGTGATTGTTAGTGGAACTCTTGACAAAAAAACTAAAAAACTACTTGCAGATCCACAAGTTTTAACAAGAGGATTTATTTATGTAAAAGAAAACTTAGATATTGTAATGCACATAAGTGAACTTGCCAAAGAAGTAATTGAAAAAAATATAAATAATGGCAAAGTTGATTTTACAAGTACTAAAAATGCAATGCGTGAAGAACTAGGTAAATATTTTTATAAGGAAACTGGTTCTATTCCGATGATTATAACAGTTGTTTCTGAAATTTAGATTAAAAACTCTACAAAATATAGAGTTTTTATTTTTTATATTATGCTAATATTTTTAGATAAAAATACTATTTTAAACTTTCTAATTTTTTTTGAATTGTATCGATTGCTTTACTTAATTTATCAATTTCTTTTTTATCTATATAATATTCAGTAAATGGATTTTTTCCTTTTTTTGCATCTTTACTATTTATGTTTATTTGTACACCCTTCATTTTTTCTTCAATTGTTTGTTGGATTGCTGCATTGGTTTGTAACACTTGTCCAACTAAAAAAAGCCAATTTCCAATTGCATTTTGTTCATTGGCATTGAAATCATCAACTAAAGCTAGTCCTATAACGACAGCTAAAATATCATAAGAAATAATTGTTGTATGATTGTTTTTCATGTCAGTAAAATTATATGTTAAAAAATGTGTTTTTTTGTTATAATTAAGATTAGGAGGTAGCAAAAAAAATTATGGATTTGGCAGTTATTATAGTTTTACTTGTACTTGTTATAGTTTTACTAAAAGATATAAAATGGGTGACTTATTTAATAGGTATTTTAGAAATATTTTTTAGATTATCTCACTATATTGGCGATAATTTAGGTATTCCCGAACTTGAAAGCTTTGTCGATAGAACAATTCCTAGTTCTTTATTTTCAGTTATTTCTAATTATACATCGGGAACATTGTGTACTGTATTATGCTGGGTAGTAGTAATATTTCTTGTGTGGTTTTTAATTTATTTAATAAAATATTTGATAAAAAGAAAGTAACTCTTTCTTTTTATTTTAAGAAAAGATATAATAATAAAAGAAAGGTGATAAGTATGATATATTTGGATTATTCCGCAACAACGCCTGTTAATGAAGAAGTACTTGATACTTTTTATCGCGTTACAAAAGATTATATAGGAAATCCTAATTCTTTACATAAATTAGGGCTTGAAGCAAAAAAAATAATTGATAAATCAACTAATATAATTGCATCTATTTTAAAAGTTTCGTCAAAAGAAGTAATATATACAAGTGGTGCAAGTGAAAGTAATAATATGGCAATTAAGGGAATTTGTTTAAAATATCAAAATCGTGGGAAACATATTATTACAACAAACCTTGAACATTCGTCAGTTATAGCACCAATTTCATATTTACAAAATTTAGGATTTGAGATTGATTTTGTTAAATTAGATGAAAATGGATTAGTAGATTTAGATGATTTAGAAAAGTTATTAAGAGATGATACTATTTTAGTTAGTATTGCTAGTGTAAATAGCGAAGTTGGAGTAAGACAACCAATTGAACAGATAGCAAAAATTATAAAAGAAAAAAATCATAAAACATTTTTTCATACCGATATAACTCAAAGTATTGGTAAGGATAATATAGATTTGTCGTTAGTTGATTTAGCAAGTTTTTCAGCTCAAAAGTTTTACGGAATAAAAGGAATAGGTTGTTTGATAAAAAAAGAAAGTATTGTAATTGATCCTTTAATTCATGGTGGAAAATCAACTACAATTTATCGAAGTGGTACACCGCCAACTGGTTTGATTGTATCAATTGCCAAGGCATTAAAACTTATTTATGAAGATTTTGATAAGAAAAATAAGCATGTTTCAGAATTAAATAAATATTTGAAAGAAAAATTAGAACTTAATAGTAAAATTCATATTAATAGCAATAGTTATTGTATTCCTCATATTTTAAATATAAGTATTTTAGGTGTAAAACCAGAAACTATGCAACATGCTTTAGAAACACATGATATATATATTTCAACAAAAACAGCTTGTTCAAGTAGTGAAAATATTTCAGATGCAGTGTATGCTGTTACTAATAATAAAGATTATGCTAAGTCAAGTGTAAGAATTAGCTTATCTTATTTGACTACATATGAAGAGATAGATAATTTTGTTTCTTCTTTAAATTTGGAGATAGATAAATTATGCTAAGAGTAGTTAAGATTAGTGCTATTTGGTGTAACGGATGTCTTGTTATGAATAAAATATGGAATAATATTTTAAAAAATAAAGATATCGAAACAATTAGTTTAGATTATGATATGGATTATGATGAGGTAAAAAAGTATAATCCTGGTAATATTTTGCCAATATTTATCTTTTTTATTGACGATGTTGAAAAAGAAAGGGTAGTAGGTGAAAAAAAAGAAAGTGAAATGTTGGAAATTGTTGAAAAATACTCATAAAAAAGTTATTTTCTTTTTCCTTATTCTAGTATGTTTTTCTTTTATTTCTGGTGTTAATGCAAAAAATGTCGAGATGTATTTTTTCTATGGAGAAACTTGTCCGCACTGTGAGAAAGAACAAGAGTTTTTAGATGAGATGGAAGAAAAATATGACGATTTAGTTATAAATCGTTATGAGGTATGGAATAACAAAAAAAATGCAAAACTGATGCAAGAATATGCTAAGAAGTTGGATATTAAAGTTGAAGGGGTTCCATTTACAATTGTAAATGATGAGTATATGTTTGGATATTCAAAATCTAGTAATGAAAGAATAGAAAAAATGATTACTGATGCTTTGGAAGAAAAACCTGATAATAAAAATGACAAAATACCTGATGAAACAAATACGGTTAAAACCTTACCTGTACTAGGAAAAGTGGATGTTAAAAATATTTCTATTCCTCTTTTATCAATTATTTTAGGTTTTGTTGATGGTTTTAATCCTTGTGCTATGTGGGTTTTACTTTTCCTTATTACAATGCTTATTGGTATGAAAGATAAAAAAAGAATGTGGATTCTTGGAATTGCATTTTTGTTTACCTCAGGGTTTGTTTATATGCTTATTATGCTATCATGGCTTAAAATTGTTGTTAATATTGGATTTAATACTATTTTTAAATATGTTATAGCAGCAATTACTTTAATAGGAGCAATTGTAAACATAAGAAGTTTTATTAAAAGTTGTATTAATGATAGTAGTGGTGGTTGTACAGTTGTTGATAGTAAAAAAAGAACAAAAACTTTTGATAAAATTAAAAAATTTACCAGTGAAAAGAGTTTTATTTTAGCTATTTTGGGTGTCATAGGATTAGCGATTAGTGTGAATTTAGTAGAACTTGCATGTTCAGCAGGATTACCAATTATTTATACGGAAATACTTGCTTTGAATAATATTGCAGGATTAAAGGCTTTTCTTTATACTTTAATTTATATCTTTTTCTTCTTAATTGATGATGCGATCGTGTTTATTATTGCAATGATTACCCTTAAAGTAACAGGAATTACCACTAAATACACAAAATACTCTCATTTAGTTGGAGGAATTTTAATGCTTATGATGGGAATATTATTAATCTTTAAACCAGAGTGGTTAATGTTTTCGTTTTAATTTTTTTAGGATATAAATATAAAAATTCCGTTTCTTTTTTTATAAGAAATGGGATTTTATTAATTATAATTAATAAGTTTTTATATCATTTATAAATGATTCTATATCATCAGAAGATGGGTTAGAAGAAAATCTTATTCCTTCTTGCCAAGTTCCGGTATTAGTTTTTTCTTCTAGTAGTTTTCCGCTTTGTCCTAAAGAACTTGATGCAGAAGTACAAAAAGGTATAACTGTTTTTCCAGTAAAATCATTATCTTTAACAAAATTATCAACTGGTCATGCTGCAATACCCCACCAAATTGGATAACCAATTAAAACAGTATCGTAACTATTCCAATTATCTACTTTAGTATTTTTAAGTTCTACATTTCTTAAAGATTCATAATTATGTTCTTTTGAAACCCTAGAATTACTATTTGTCCAATCTAAATCATCTGATGTGTAAATATCTTTTGGTTCTATTTCAAATATATCTGCATTTAGATTATTTGCGATTTCATAAGCTACTTTTTTTGTTGAACCAGTTGCAGAATAATATACTACAAGAACTTTTTTATCACTTCCTAAATGTAAAGAATAAGCAAGTTCACTCATATAATCCCTTTCTTTTCTTTAAGAGTATATTTTGTTATCCAAAATTACTAATAACCCCTTAGGTATTTTGTCATACTAACAAAATAACCTCGTGGGCTAGGGATTCCCTAGAACCCTTTTATGACTTATTCCATAA
>CAKONT010000042.1 GCA_934097255.1 uncultured Bacilli bacterium | reverse complement strand
AAAGATATAATTGTATCAAAAGAAGATGATATGTTATGTATTTTTCCGATTTTATCAAACGATAATTATTATGGAACAATTTGTAATAAAGACAATGTCCTTTATAATGGCAGTTATTTTTCAAATCTTAACATTAATGATACATTACAAAAAAGAAATCTAAAAACTTCAAAAAAAGAAGAAATAAAAGATATTCAAGAAGCTAAAGTATATTTATCAAATATACCAGATAATACTTATATTTATGTATGGAAATATAATGGATTTATAACTATTAATAATAAGAATGTTCAAACTCTTAATATATTTTCAAACGATACATATATAAATAAACTTGGAATACAAGTTGATAAATATTATATATTACCTAATTATGATGAAAAGTATGAATATAAAAAATTATTCATAATTAATATGACTAATAATAAAATAAAAGAATTAGTTTTTGATAAAAAAGATGTAATAACAAATGATTATGTAAATAATGGAATAATAAATAATAAATTATATTTATTTGATGTTGATAATTATGTTCAATACGAAATAAATCCTAAAAAAAATAAGTATAAAAAAGTTGGTAATAAAAAAGATGGATTTGTTTTTTATGACAAAGAAAAAGTAAAAGTTAACTATTTTGATTTAAAAAATAGACAAACCTTTAATTATTATTCTATTGAAGAATTAAATGATTATCAAAATATAATAAATGATTTTGATAGCTATTATTATGTAGATAACGATGATGTTATTTTATATAATGTAACTTTAAAAGAAAAAACATATCTATTTCATTTTAAAGAAGTAAACAATCTATTTAGTAATTCAACAGATTTATATTTTATTAGTGGAAATACATTATATAGATATAGTTTATTAGAAGGATTAAGTAAAATTTTAGTTTACGATGAATTGTTATTTAATAAAACAAATAGATATTCTATATATAAGAAGTAATTATGAATTATGCTACTTCTTTTTTCATATAATGTTTTAGAGGTGTAAAAAATGGAAATTTATGTTGTGAAAGAAAATGATACTTTAGAAAAAATAGCTAATTTATATAATGTTGCTGTTATTGATATTATTAGGATAAATGGTCTTGTTGAACCGTATAAATTAGTAGTTGGAGAAACACTTAGTATTCCTGTTGCTTCTTATAATGTTTTTGATTATTATGTTGTAAAAGATAACGATACTTTATATAGTATTGCTAAAAATTATAATACTCATGTTAATACTTTAGCAGAAATAAATGGGTTAAATTTAAATGATTATATTTATAAAGGTCAAACTCTTCTTGTTCCTAAAAGAAATATTAAAACTTATATTACTAAAGAAGGAGATACTTTGACTAGCGTTTCTAAGTATTTTAATGTCACAAAAGAAAAGTTAATTGATGATAATAAAATTATATATTTATTACCTGAACAGTTGTTGATATATAGACAGTAAATTTGATTTTTGTAATTATTTATGGTATAATACAACTCATATTGAGATGGCACATTATTCTAGTCAATAAAATGTTATGAAGATAGGGCTAAAAATCTATTAAAGAGCATAACTGTGAAGTCTTTGGTGTTTGCTTCTTACGCCCAGTTTGGGGTGGATGCTGAAGGTTAAGAATTTACGGGCGCCCATAATGGCATATGGAAACGACCCGTTTATTCGTGGAGACTTATTTTTGTTAGAAACCTATACAGACAACTTGATGGCTTTCTAATGAGATAGGATATGAACCTATGGGTGGCGATGAGCTATTTATAGTGTAGCTTGACTTGAGTGATTAAAGGGAATAAGTAATATATTCTACATTTGGTTGGCCAACGATTGTAGAACTTATCTTTGAAACTTTAGTTGCAAAAGAGTATTAATAACAATTTTATTGTTGGGGAAAACCCCTAGAGTGATATTTTTATAGGATTGCAGTGCGTACTAAGTGGCAATCAAGTCGTAGATTAAGGTAACTATCTACTGTTTCTTTTAAAAGGGAACTGCTTTTTTCTGGTAACGGAGAGTAAGAAATAGGGAAATCCAACTTGACCTAAGACGTAAAGTTAACTATAAAAATCGCCATTTCTTTTTTTAGGAGAAGAATATGGATATTAAAAATAAAAAAACTAAAACTAATAAAAAAAGAAATAATTGGGTATTTATTACAATCATTTTTACATTTTTTATTTCTTGTGCAATGTCTTTTATTTCTGAGATGGTTATTCCAAATGTGAATGTCATTTTTTGTCTTTTATTAATTGTTTTTTTTATTTTTCTTGGTATTATTTTTGATATAATTGGAGTTGCAATAACAACTGCTGACAAAAAAGTTTTTCATTCGATGTCATCTAAAAAGATAAAGGGAAGTAAGA
This sequence comes from uncultured Bacilli bacterium, assembly GCA_934097255.1. Next base: position 5,533 of record CAKONT010000042.1, on the reverse strand, counting down.
AAGCTATTAGTTTAATTGACAAAAAAGATAAGGTATCAAATTTTTGTAATGATGTTATAGGTGATATATGTGGTGTTATTTCGGGTAGTTGTGGTTTATCTTTTGCAATTAAGATGTTTCCAAATAACTTACTTATTTCAACTATTTTAATTACTGGAATAATTAGTGCTTTGACAATCGGTGGAAAAGCACTTGGAAAAGGATTTGCGGTAAAAAAAAGTAATGATATTGTTTTTTATTTTGCAAAATTACTATCTTCCTTTAGTAAAAATAAATAATAGACTCAATTTTATTTGAAATTGATCTTTTTTATTGTATAATTTACTTGAGGTGAGAAGATATGGCTTTACAAAAATCTATTTATAGTAAAACATCAACATTAGCTCCAGCTGATAGTTATGTTGTAATTAATAAAAGTATTATAACAGAAATAGATAAAAAGATATTGATTGATTTATATCAACCAGTTATAGGAAATAAAGCTATATCTTTTTACTATACATTGTTAAATGATTTAGAAAAGTCAAGTTTTATGTCTGATACTTTTACACATCATCATTTGCAAACAGTAATGCAAATATCTCTTAATGACATTATTATTGCAAGAGAAAAATTAGAAGCAATTGGTCTTTTAAAAACTTATATAAAACGTGATCACATAAATAGTTATTTGTATGTTTTATATTCACCAATACCTGCAAGTGAGTTTTTAAATCACCCTTTATTAAGTGTTGTTTTATATAATAATATTGGTAAAAAAGAATATCAAAATATTTTAAATACTTATAAGTTACCTAAAGTTTTTCTAAAAGATTATGACGATATAACAAAAAGCTTTAATGATGTTTTTAGTACTGTTCCATCTGATTCTTATATTACTAATAGTGATTTAGTTTCAAAAAATACTAATAAATTGAAATTTTATAACTTTTTTGATATTGAGTTACTTTTCGAGGGACTTCTTGATACAAAAATAACAGAAAAGGCTTTTACAAAAGAAGTTATTGATTTAATTATTAATCTTAGTTTCATATATAATTTAGATGTATTAACGATGCAAAATATTATTAAAGCCAATATTAGTGAAAAAGGGGTAATTAATAAAGAAGATTTAAGAAAAAGTGCTAGGAATTATTATCAATTTGAACATAGTGGTAATTTGCCAACTGTAATTTATTCAAAACAACCAGAATATTTAAAAACACCAAGTGGAGATTCTTCAAAAAAAGCAATGATGATTTATACTTTTGAAAATGCTCATCCATATCAATTATTAAAAAGTAAATATAAAGATGGGAAAGTTGTTATAAGGGATCTAAAACTTATAGAATCGTTATTAATAGATTTAAAACTATCTCCTGGGGTTGTTAATGTTTTGATCGATTATGTTTTAAAAGTAAACAATCAAAAGTTAAATAAAAATTATGTTGAAACAATTGCTTCTCAGTGGAAAAGACTTGGAATTGAAACAGTACCTGAAGCCATGGAAGCTTGTAAGAAAGAACATAGAAAGTTATTTAAACAAAGTGATAAAAATATTAAGATAAATCCTAAGAAAGAAATTTCAGTGCCGGAATGGTTTAATAAAAATATTGAAAAACAAGAAGTAACAAAAGAAGAAGAAGAAAAGCTTAAAATGTTACTTAGTAGTTATAAATAGGATGGTATATATGGCAGATGTTAAAAAATTTAATATGATCGATGAAGAGTTTATATGTTTAAATTGTGGCAACAAGGTTAAAAAATTAGAGTATAGTGCAAGAGATCATTGTCCTAATTGTTTATATTCTTTACATGTTGATAATAATCCCGGTGACAGATTAAATAAATGTTTAGGTATGTTAAAACCAGTAGGTATTGAAAAAAGTAAAAAAGGGTATAAAATAGTTTACAAGTGTCTTAAGTGTGGAGAAATTAAAAAAAATATCCAGGCAAATGATGATAATATAAACGAAATTATTAGAATAAGCGTTATAGAGTAGGATGAAAAATATGGAAAATATTAATGAAGTGTTAAAAAAATTCTCTAAAAAAAATTATGATTTACTTGGTGCTTATAATAGTGCTTTGAAAAATGAACGATTTAAAAAATTAGTTGACATATTATCTTTAAAAGAGGAAGTGTTATGTAAATATACTTCTAAATTACAAGATGCAACTGTTGAAATTAATAATTGTAGTAATTGTAAGGGTTTAATGTTTTGTAAAAATGAGGTATCTGGGTATTTTTATACTCCTATGGTATCAGATGATAAATTAATTTTTATATATAGTCCATGTAGTTATAAAATAAAAGAAGACGAAAAAAATGCTTATAAACGAAATATTGAGTTATTTTCAGTACCTAGTTCATTGCAAAATGCTAAACTAAAAGATATATATACGGATGACAAGTCGAGAATAGAAGTAATTATTTATATAAACGATTACATTAAAAATTATTTTAAGGATAGAAAAAAAGGTATCTATTTAACGGGAAACTTTGGAAGTGGAAAGACTTATCTTATTTCGGCGTTATTTAATGAATTGGCAAAAGAGAAAGTAAATAGTGCTATAATTTATTTTCCGGAATTTTTAAGAAGTTTAAAATCTTCATTTGTCAAATCGGAAATTGGAAATACTTACGATGATAAGTTTGAATATATAAAAAAAATTCCTCTTTTGTTAATTGATGATATTGGTGCTGAAAATTTAAGTCTTTGGGCAAGAGATGAAATTTTGGGTACTATTTTGCAATATAGAATGGAAGAAAATTTACCGACTTTTTTTACGTCTAATTTGACATTGGAAGAATTAGAGCTTCATTTAGAGTTAACAGGAAACAAAGTTGATAAAATTAAAGCAAGAAGAATAATTGAAAGAATTAAGTATTTAACTGATGAAATGAAACTTATTGGAATTGATAGAAGAAAGTAGTTGAAGTTTATGAAAAAAATGGAATTTGAATTGTTAAAATGTGATAACAAAGCTAGATATGGTATTATAAAAAGTGAATATGGAAATTTTGAAACACCTATGTTTATGCCTGTTGGAACACGTGCTACGGTAAAGACTTTATCACCTGAAGAATTATATGACGCAAATTGTGGAATTGTTCTAGCAAATACATATCATTTGTTTCTTCGCCCTGGTGAAGATATTGTTTCAAAAGCAGGAGGTCTTCATAGTTTTATGAATTACAAAAGGCCAATTCTTACGGATTCCGGTGGTTTTCAAGTTTTTTCTTTGGCAAAAGAAAAAGACATAAGTGAAGAAGGAGTTTATTTTAAAAGTCATATTGATGGAACAAAGATCTTTTTAAGTCCTGAAAAGTCGATTGATATTCAAAACAAATTAGGTTCAGATATTATTATGTCTTTTGATGAATGTCCATATTATCCGTGTAGTTATGAATATATGAAAAAAAGTGTTGAAAGAACACTTCGTTGGGCTAAAAGAGGCAAAGATGCTAATAAAAATCCTAATCAAATGCTTTTTGGAATTGTTCAAGGTGGAGAGTTTGAAGATTTAAGAAAATATAGTGCAGAAGAGACTGTAAAGATGGAATTTGATGGATATTCTATCGGTGGAACCAGTGTTGGTGAAGGAAAAGATGTCATGTACAAAATGATTGATTATGCGATCGATTATTTACCATCTGATAAACTTCGTTATTTAATGGGAGTTGGAGAACCAATCGATTTATTAGAAGGAGTAGCACGAGGTGTTGATATTTTTGACTGTGTTTTGCCAACTAGGATTGCAAGACATGCCAATTTCTTTACATATAATGGAAGGCTAAATATTAAAAATGCAAAATACAAAGAGGACTTTACGCCACTTTTAGACTCTTGTGATTGTTATGCTTGTAAAAATTTTACGAAGTCATATATAAGACACTTAATTGTAAGTGATGAAACACTAGGACAAAGACTTTTATCTATTCATAATATTAGATTTTTAACAAAATTGATGGAAGATGTTCGTCTTTCTATAAAAGAGGGACGATTTGAAGAATTTAAGAATGAGTTTATAAAAAATTATGGCGATATTAGCGACAAAAGAATGAAAAGAAAAATCGAAAAAGAAATTAGAAAGTGATATAAAGTAATTTTTGAAAGGATGATAAATATGAAAAATGAAAAAATAACAAGTCGAGATGTTGATTTTGCTAAGTGGTATACAGATATTGTAAACTCAGCTCACCTAGCAGCGTATTCTAATGTAAAAGGATGTATTGTTATTGAACCTAATGGGTATGCTATTTGGGAACAAATGCAAAAAGTACTTGATAAAATGATTAAAGAAACTGGTCATAAAAATGTTTGTATGCCAATGTTAATTCCTGAAAATCTTATGAAAAAAGAAAGTGATTTAATTAATGGTTTTGCTCCAGAAGTAGCTTGGGTAACAATTGGTGGAAATAAAACATTAGATGAAAAAATGTGTATTAGACCAACTTCTGAAACTTTGTTTAGTGATTATTTTGCAAGTGTTGTTAAGTCATATCGTGATTTACCACTAAAATATAATCAGTGGTGTAATGTATTAAGATGGGAAAAAGAAACAAGACCTTTTTTAAGAAGTAGGGAGTTTTTATGGCAAGAAGGTCATACGGTTCATGAAACAAAAGAAGAAGCAGAAGAAGAAACGAGAAGAATGCTACAAGTTTATTATGACTTTTTTAATGATTATTTAGCTATTCCTTGTATTATGGGAAATAAGACTGAAAAAGAGAAATTTTCAGGTGCAGAATATACATATACCATAGAGTCTTTAATGTATAATGGTATTTCTTTACAATCTGCTACTTCGCACTATTTTGGTCAAAAATTTTCTTCTTGTTATGATATAAAATTTATGGATAGAAATAATAACTATTCTTATGTTTATCAAACGTCATGGGGTTCATCTACGAGAATGATTGGTGCTTTAATAATGGTTCATTCCGATGACAACGGATTAGTACTACCTCCAAAAATAGCACCGAATCAAGTTGTTATCATTCCAATTGGAAAAGATGAACAAATTTTAGAGCTTGCAGATAAATATAAAAAAGAATTAACTGATAATGGTGTTACTTGTTATATAGATAATAGTGATAAGACGCCAGGGTTTAAATTCGCAGATAGTGAAGTATTAGGAATTCCAATTCGTATTGAAATTGGAAAACGTGATCTAGAAAATAATAAAATTACTTTAGTAAGACGTGATACTAGAGAAAAAGAAATGTTTGATAGTTCTTGTGATATAGTTTCTGTAACTAAAGATTTGTTAGATAAAATGCAAGAAAATTTATATAAAAAAGCACTAGATAGAAGAAATAGTATGACTTATACTGCAACTACATTAGAAGAAATGGAAGACATTATGAATAATCATCCTGGATTTGTGAAAGCTATGTGGTGTGGAGATAGTAAGTGTGAAGAAAAGTTAAAAGAAATAAGAGGAACTAAATCAAGGTGTATTCCTTTTAAAGAAGAACAAGAACACATTTCAGATAATTGTATTGTGTGTCAAAAAAAAGCCAAAGAGATGGTAATATGGGGTATCC
>CAKONT010000041.1 GCA_934097255.1 uncultured Bacilli bacterium | reverse complement strand
CCATCTTCGTTTATTCTTATTACTCGCCATGTAAGTCCAGCAAAACTTACATAGTTATTTACGTTTGTTCCTTTATAGTAATATGTTGTAAGTTTTCCATTAGATAAGTTATTTTGATATATAGAACTAAGTTCACTACTTGGTATATATTCTTCTTTATATAACCCATCTCCTGCTGCTACTACATTTTGATTATTTTCTCCTAATAAAATATCTTTTAAAGTTTTTTTCTGTGCATATGAATAGTTAATAAGTTTTATATTTAATTTAAAGCCATAATTTTTAGGAATATATTTTCCATTAGAATCAGTTTTTATTGCCCCATTTTCATAAACATAAACATCTTCCATACTAGCACTTTCATCAATCCATGCTTTTAATTCATACGTATCTGTTTGTACTCCAGTTATATTTACAACTTTATCTAAATTATTTATTCCCGTTCCACTTGTTATATTTCCATCTTTATCTTTTATTTGATAACTAATAAGTCTAGGATCTAATTTATAATTTTCACTACAATTATAAGTTTCACTACCTACTGTACAAATATTATTTGTCTTAGTACATGTATCACAAACATCCGAGAAAGAAATTACATATTTTAAATTACTACAATTATTACTTTTAGTTGTTACACTAAAATTATAAGGTTCATAACTTTCAATTTCACTTTCTTTTATAGGAATTTCACTAAGCAATGTTATCGGACTATTTTCGTCAAAATCGATATCAAAATTACAACTATTTATTGTATTTGTCCTTTGTCCAATATAATTTATGTCATAAAAAAATGCAAACGAAACAAGTGTTACACCGGCTATAAAAAAAATAATAGCAACAATTAACAATGTATTTCTTTTTTTAATTTCCATACCAATCATCCTTCCAAGTTATCCTACTATAAATTAAGAATAACATTTTTTTAAAATTTTTACAATTGATAAATTTTAAATAATATTAAAAAAGTAATAAAAATATTAATACATTTTTATTACTTCTAGTTTTTTATCGTTATGAATTAAAACAACTGTAACATTAGAAGGATATCCTAAATCTTTTTCATATTCTAATTTGACATTTACTTTATAAGTATTGTCGTCAACTATATCATTATATCGATAAGTTGTTTTTTCAACGTCAACAACTTCTACTTTAGAAACAACAGGAAGTTCTTGTTCTCTATTGCCATAAATATTATGTTCTATATATTTATATACCGTCTCACTAGCTTCAAGTGCAAAATTTTCCTGATACTCACTTTTTATAAATTGTACTCCACCTATATCATTTTTTGATATTTTGTTATCTAAATTATAAAAGTCAACAACTAAAAGTTCTGCAACTAAAGACGCATATTTTTCTCCTTCAATTTCGTCCTTATTTAAAGTTTTTATTAATTCTTTAAATAAATCCTTATAAAGCTTACTTTCATTTTCTTCTAAAACATAGCCATAATCATCGATTTTTTCTTCTATTTTAACTTTATTTGGTTTATTATCTTTTACAAAAAACCTTTTATAAATTAAAAATCCACAAGCTAAAATAACAAAGATAATGATAATCAATAAAACTATTTTTCCTTTTTTTTGAACACTTTTCTTTAATTTCATTTTAACCTTCTCCCTCATACTTTTCAGTTGATAGTTCTTTTTTAAAGTAATTATATACTATTATATCATTTGATACTTTAAGTATTTTTTCTGAATAAGCTTTGTATTTTGTAATATAATCATCGTCAAGTGGAACATCTTGTAACAGTTTATATTCACCCTTATTGTCATTATAATAAACATAATTAGTTACAAAGTTACCATTTGGAAATAATACAACATTGTCATCGCCATTTATCATATCTTTACCTAAAGCATATTTATCATAAAAGCCAAGCATATTGCCAAGGGTTGGTAAAACATCAATCATTCCTGTAACTGATGTTACTTCTTTGGCATAATTTTGTTTAAAACTTTCATCACTACTCCAGATAATAAATGGAACACGACGATTAATGTCATACCAATAACTATCAAGTTCAACATAAGACTCATCAGATTTATCTTTAATACCATCAGTTGTGTAATCATAGTTATATAACTTATTCCATTCACTTTTAGCAATTCTTGCATCGTGATCGCCATATAAAACAATAACGGTATTATCTAATAAATTCGCTTCTTGAAGTAAATTTATTAAAAGTCCTATTTGTTCATCAGCGTAATGTACAGATTTAAGATAATTGCCTAATTTAGTATTTTCAAGATATGGATAAGTAACACCATCAACATTCATTGATAAATCAAATTCACCATATTTATCAAGATCTTCAAATGGTGTGTGATTACTCAACATAATCATTGTAGCATAAAAGTGCTCATTTTCGCTACTGATTTCTTTTAAATATTCAACTGATTGCGTAAAAAATGATTTATCAGATAATCCAAATCCTATTTGCTCATCAATAACATATGAAGATTTTTCATAAAATTTCTCATATCCTAATTTTTTATACATAACGTTACGATTCCAAAAATCACCTGTATTAGCGTGCATACAAACAACTTTATAATTCATTTCTTGTAAATATTGATACATCGTAACATATTCTTTATCAGCGTAATTAATAAATACTGTTCCGCTAGATACTGGAAGAAGACTGGTTGCCAAAGTAAATTCTGTATCCGAACTTGTTCCTATACTAACTTGTGAATAAAAATTACTAAAATATATTCCCTCTTTTGATAATCTATTTAAATTCGGAGTTACTTCTTTGCCATTAAAAGATAAAGACATTGGAAGTGATTGCATACTTTCAGCATGAATAGCAATAACATTTTTTCCTTTTAAAATATCTGTATAATTGTTACTTTTTCTTTCATGTTCATTTTCATCGTAATAATTTGTTATTTCTTTATATGCCTTATCGCTACCAAATAAACTAGCCATAGATGGCTCGATACTTTTGACAAGATCATTTAACTGATAAAGATAAACACCAAACTTAGATACTAAATATTCTCTATTCCACTGTTTATGAAATCTCGAATAATCATAATTTTTTAAAGTTAGTAAAAATATAAGAAAAATAGCTAAAGCCCAGTTTAAAATCACTTTAAATGATCTTTTATCTATCGATTTTCTAACATCTTTCTTATTCAAATATTTATAAGAAATAGCTAGAAAAATCGGATACCAAAAAGGAATAAAATATCTAAATTCCAAAAGGCCACCTAAAACATCAGCTCCACCTGTTTCGGTATTTGTTAAAGCAAACGAAACAAACGTAACGGAAATAAAGCTATTGTAATAACTATAATAAACAATATTGGCAACAGAAATAACTGTTGAAATAATAGCTAAAGTCATTAAATAGGCGTATTTTCTTTTTTTTCTTATGATAGTATAAATTGCAGCAAACACTAAAGAAACAAACAAATCAGCTAAAATAGGAGGAAAACTAAATTCTTTTATAGTAACAATTCTTACTAAAATACCATTTAAAACTGCACCTATAACGTATAGAAAAACAAACTTATTTTCCTCAATTGTATTTTTATTTAATTCAATTATTTTTTCTAGTTTTACATTTTGCTTTATTTTGTTAATAAACTTTTCTAATTTCTTTTTCATTCTTCCACTTCCATCTTTAATTTTTCTTGTTCTTTATAAAAACTATATTTATTTATATTTAGCGCCATTCCAACAACAAAAAGATAAGCAAGTAAATAAATCCACAGTAGTAAAATTAAAATATTAGCAAAATTTCCATAAAGGATATTATACTTTGCAATATTTCCGATATAAAATGAGAAAATACCAGTCGCACTAATCCATCCAATAGATGTGAAAACAGCTCCTAATGTTGTCGTATCACTTTGTATTTTTTTATTAGGTGCAATCGTATAAATAAGTTTAATAAATATATAAACAAATACAAATGAAATAAATATCTTTAAAAATTTATAAAAGTACCAATAAAATTCTTGCCCATAAGACAATTTGAAAAATCTAAACAAGGCTTTTAAAATCGTATCACCAAATACCGGAATAAGTATCATAAATAAAAGAAGAGCTAAAATGATAATTGTCATAAAAAATGCCTTAATTCTTATATAAATCATATTATGATCTTTAATTTTATACATTTCATTTGAAGTCACAATAATTGAAATAGGTCCATTACTTGCAAGAAGAAGATAACATACCATGACAAATTCAAAATTTAAAGAAGAACTACTATTTCCAGCATCAGTTATTAATGGCTTTATAATATTCCACAAAGAACTAGGTAAAAAACTACTAAACTCTTGCATAACAATTGTATTGTTGACAAAGTTAGAAGCAATTAAAAGACAAAGTATCATTATTGGAATAAGCGATAGTAGAAGATAAAAAGCCAATTGTCCAGGTAAAATGGACATTTCAGGCTTTTTTAAAATATCAAAAAATTTTTTTACCACACTTTTTACTCTTCTTTTCATTAATTACTCCTACTTGTAATTTTCCTTATCAACTCTCATCTTAATACTTGCTTCATTAATAGCATCATCAATAGTTGTAATTTCATCATTTATTACACTATAACCAATTGCGGCACCAAAACCAAATGGTAGTTTTTCAAATTCTTTTGACAACTTAGAAATATATGTTTCTATTTGCTTAGTACTATATCCTATTAAGTAAATTAAAAACTCATTTCCATCTGTTCTAATAATCTCACTTTTTTCAAGTTGTGTATTTATTAAAATAGCTGCTGCTTTTTCAATTAACTGATTTCCTTCCTCATGACCATAATTATCATTTACATATTTTAAATTATTCAAATCGATAATAATTATAGTTCTTGGATATACTTTCATATTATCCCATTTGTCAATATTATCATTTAAGTAATTACGGTTTTTTAAATTAGTTAAAACATCATTATATTTTAAAATATTTTCTTTCTTGTTTGTTTTTAATTTTCTACCATTTTTTAATACTGAAATAATAAGTAAAATAACAATAATAGGTAAGAAAATAATTGCTAAAACGATCAAATATGCTTCTTTAAAACTACTTTTACTTGCTGATATATCGTATAAATCATTTATTGCTTTAGTATCATAATTATTATAAGAAGTATTATTAACTAAAAACGTTATAATATCACTTAATTTACTACTGTTTTTATTGACAACAAATTTATAATCATTACTATAATCATCGATAAATAGTACTTTATAATCCTGTAAACTATCTTTATTATATAAATAATCATTGTAATCAAGAACTAATAATTCATCTTTTGAATTAAAGGTACTAAGATTATCTATTTTTTTAACATCAATATTAGTAGAAATAACATAATCATATAAATAACTATCGTTATAAACATATATTTTATTATTAATAAGTGAACCAACACCGGTAATATTTTGATAAGTTTTAGAAAGCACTACCATATCTGTATTAAATTTTAAATTTGTTTTTAAATAATTCTTGTCATTATAATCAAAAGAAATAAAACCGACATCTAAATAACCCGCTTTTAAATCATTTTCCATCTCTTCTTTAGTGTTATAAAAAGTAACATTAAAATCCATTCCAAGCATTGTTTCTAAAGAATTAATATATTCTCCAGCAACACCATATAAATCACCATTTTTTATAACATTATAACTACCGCCACTACTTTTTAGATATCCATAATTATATACTCTATTAGTTAAAGATGTTCTATCTACATCTTTTAATTCATTATGTTTTTTATATAAAGTTAATAAAGCTTTGTAATAAGAATTATAAAATTCTTTGTCACTCCATTTTTCTAATAACTTAACAACAATAGCATTTAATTTTTCTTCTTTTCCTCTTCTAAGAACAATTCTATTTGCAAGATCGTCTAAAACATAATTAGTATATAATTTTTCATCTATTAGTTCATTTAAATAAACATATCGTGGAACAATTATAAAATCAACACTATTATCATTAAGACGAGATATTAAACTATCTATGTCATTACTACTATAAGTACTAATAGCATAATTTTTCATATAATTAGCGATAATTTCACTATCACTTTCTAAAACACCTATTTTTTTATTATTTAAAAGAAACAAATTATCTAAATAATTATCTTTTTTTGATACTACAATGTAATTATCACTACAAATAATAATATCATCTTTTGATATCTTATCAGTATTTTTTAATACTTGAATTGAAAGATTATCATTATTATCTAATTTACTTCCATAATTATATGGTATTTTATTAAAAGTTAATTCAGTTGTTTCTTCAAAATAATTTAAAAAATCAAAAATAACGCCATTACCCTCTTCTGAAATAATTGAAAGATTATTAGGAAGATCTATATCAATTAAATCAGTTTTGTTTTTTTCAATCCATTGTTTTTCCAATAAAGTAAGCGTGCTTTCTTCATCTTCTGCTGTTAAAAAATAATATCCTAACATGCAAAGTGTTAAAACAATAACTAAACCTAAAAGAATACGAAACAATGTTTTTTCAGTTTTTCTCTTAGTCTTTTTTTTCCTACCTTTATTTTTCATAATTTAAATCCCCCACTAATTAGAAGAAAAAGAAAATGCTGTTTCTGTTTTTCCTAAATACCCAATAATTGGAAAGCCAACTTTTTCTTCGCCTTCTTTTTTGATAAATACTTGTATATCAAAATATTCTTGTTGCTCTTTTTCTAAAGATGTTTTAACTATTTCCGTAAGACTTTTAGCATTATCACTTGATACGTCATCGTTAACAGTAATTATGACATTAAAAGTTCTACCACTTAAAGAAGAAGAACAAGCTTTAACAAACTCACTTTCATTCAGCTTTTGTTCCAACTCTTTCATCTGGTTATTTGTAATTTCTACATCCTCAATGCCATCTAATCTATTTCCATATACTGGTCTACCAATGTTTGGAAACAAAAATTTATATGCACCGTAACAAATAATAATAAAAAATACAAATGCAATTAAAATAATACAAGTATATTTATTACTTTTTAAATCATTAATAAATTTTTTCAATCAAATCACTCCTTAATTATAATTATTATATATTAATAAGCTAAAATAATCAATTTACATCTTTTGACAACAATTTTTTTAGTATCTCATTAACTATTTTGGGATTTGCATTTCCTTTAGTTTCTTTCATAATCATACCCATTAAATATTTAAATGCGTTTTCTTTTCCGTTTCTATAAGAAATAACAGAATCATTATTTAAATCTAAAACATGTAATATTATTTTTTCTAACTCTTCTGTATCGTTTACTAACATAATATTTTTTGATTTTAAAATTTCATCGATACTTAAATCACTTTCTAAAATATCTTCAAGTATTTCTTTAAATATCTTAGATGAAATACTACCATTATCTAGTTTTGTTACCAAATCATAAAACTTTTGATCGAGATTTGTCTGATTAATTGAGATACTTTTTTTATTTAAGTAAGATGTAATATCTTCAAGTAAAATATTACTTGCTATCTTAAAATTCATTTCATAATCTAAATATTTATTTAAAAAATCAGATAATTCTTTATTAGCTATTAACTTTTCAATATTTTTTTCTGGAATAAGCTTACTTTTATAAATATTTCTTCTTTCGTTTGGTAAAAAAATAAGCGAAGATTTAACTTTTTCTATTGTTTTATTATCTATATAAATATATGGAATATCTGGTTCTGGAAAATATCTATAATCATTTCCTATTTCTTTTACACGCATTGAAACAGTACTTTTAGTTTTAGCATCAAACTTTCTTGTTTCTTCGATAACTTTACTTGAAGATGTAAGTAATCTTTTTTGTCTTTTTATTTCATAATCAATAGCAATACCACAATTAGATATAGATCCTAAATTTTTAATTTCTACTTTAGTTCCTAAAGTTTCATTATTACTAAGGGAAATATTAATATCAGCACGCATAGATC
>CAKONT010000040.1 GCA_934097255.1 uncultured Bacilli bacterium | reverse complement strand
TATCGTTGATTTTGATACAATTGATATAACAAACATTAATAGACAATTAATGACTAATTTAGATAATGTTGGTGAAAAGAAAGTTATTGAGATGAAAAAAAGAATTTTATCCATAAATAAAGATGTCAAAGTAACTATTGTTGATAAATACATAAATGAAGATAATTTTGACGAATTATTTAAAGAAAAATATGATTTTATTTGCGATTGTTGTGACACATTAATAGTTAAAAAATTATTAATTGAAAAGTGTGTTAAAGAAAACATAAATTTAATAATTAGTGGTGGTATGGGAAATAAACTAAACCCTGAAAAAATAAAAATTACGACACTTGATAAAACTTCTTACGATCCTATTTGTAAAGTTTTAAGAAAATTTGTTAAAGATTCTAATATTAAAAAGAAAATATATTGTATTGCAAGCGACGAGGAAATTATAAAAACTAATTCTAAAACAATAGGTTCGACATCTTTTGTTCCTTCAACAGCAGGACTTTTAATGGCAAGCTATGTCATAAGAAAAATAATTGACTTTTAATATTGTAATATCTAAAAAATTGCTATTATTTAGCAATTTTTTTTGTTATAATCAATAATAGGAGATGAAGAATTATGAAAGCTGCACTAATAAGTGGTGTTAAAAAATTTGAGATAAAAGATATTGAAGAACCAAAAAGTGATGGTTATAATGTCATTGTTGATATTGTAAAAAGTGGTATATGTGGGTCAGACCTTCATTATTTTGTAAATGGTTCACCAATTTCATTAATAATGGGGCATGAATTTTGTGGAATTGTAAAAGATAAAGGAGCAAGACATGATTTAAAAGTAGGGGATAGGGTAACTGCACTGCCAATATCTCCTTGTGGAAAATGTGAAGCTTGTAAAAGCTATAATCCACAGTATTGCAGTAAAACATGGGAAAAAGCAATTGGACTATCACTTGATAATCCAGGTGCTCTAACAGAAATGATCAAAATAAGACCTGACATGGTTTGTAAAGTGCCAAATAATATGAGTGATGAAGAAGTGTGTATGGTTGAACCAACAGCTGTTAGTTATCACGCTATAAAACTTGCAAACATAAAAAAAGGACAAAAAGTTTTAGTAATAGGTGGCGGAATAATAGGGCTTGGTTCACTTATGTTTGCTAAATATTGTAAAGCATCTTACGTATGTCTTACAGAAACTAATGAAAAAAGGAAAGAAAAAGCATTAGACTTAAAACTTTGTGATGAAGCATATAATCCTCTAGATGAAGATACAACCAAAATATTGCTTGAAAAAACAAATGGTGGATTTGATGTAGTTATAGAGTGTTGTGGTAATTCTAGTGCCGTAAATTCAGCACTTAGTTTAGTAAAACCAGGAGGAACTGTTATATTAGTAGGTGTTAGTACCAAACCTATTGAAACATATTCAGCTCTTGCAGTAACTAAAGAACTTACTATAAAAGGAGCTATTGCATATACAGTTTCTGAATTTAAAGAGTGCATAAATCTTATATCAAAAAGAAAAATAAACGTTATGCCTTTTGTATCTTTAGAGGTATCGCTTAATGAAGTCCAAAATGCCTATGAAAGACTTACAAGTGGAACGGATGAAGCTATAAAAATTATGGTTAATCCAAAAAAATAATATTCTTTAAAAATAAAAAAGATTGTTATCTATAATAAAAATAGTTAACAATCTTTTTTATTTTAATATATAAATTATTAAAAATTTACATATTATTTTCTTTAAACCATTTAGCAAAATCATATTTAGCAGTACCCCAGAATTTAGCCTCATAATCTCTATTTTTTTCTCTTAATTCACTTAATGTTTCTGTTTCTCCATCTGGAATATAAAATTTATCGTGCCATCTTCCTAAATTGCCTCTTGCTTCAGTTGCTATTGTTCCAGTTCCCCCTCCAGTAAATATAATTGGTTCTTGTCCAGGTTCGCAATAAGCAAAACAATCTTCAAGTCTTGCTTTTCTATTGGTTTCGTTTTTGAATAACTCTAAAAACTTATCAACACCGATTTGTTTATCGAAATAATGATTATAAGGACCAGGTAAGCCTCCTAAAGCATCTATATATAAACCAGAATCTGATTTTATACAAGGCCTTCCTAACTTTTCACAAGCATATTTCACACTAAAAGCAACTACTTCTTTACAACTTTTTGCTTGTATTTCTAGTATTTCAAAATCAGGATTTTTAATTTCGATATCAAAACCATACATATCTTTAAAAATATGTTGTGCTTCCAGGAATTTTTCTTTATTACCTGTTAAATATATTGGTTTTTCCATTTTATCACCTCATTACCATTATATATATTTTATCATTAAATGAAAAATATTAGAAAAAAAGTTAATTGTTATACAAAAAAGGTTGACATTAATCTTTTATGATGTTATGATGAACGTGAATTTAAAGAGAAAGGAGTGATAAAATGAAAAAAATTAACTTTGATAGTTATACTATCTTTAATGATTTAGTAAGAAAAAATAGATCTATAAGTAAGATAAATATTTATTTTGTCGCTTCTTTATATCTATATTAACTTACAAAAATCAACTACATTATTATATATTTTAATTAATTGGAGGAACTTAGATGAAAAAAATAAAAAAAATAAAGCCTCTAATTAAAACTATTTTTGAGGATAAAACAAGTTTTATCTTTATATGTATCTTAATTTTTATTTCAAATGTAATTGATACTTTAACGGGAAGTTTAATAGGAGATGCTATTAAATGTATTTTAGGCTCAGAGTTTAAAAAAGCTTTTGTTACTTTAATATTATACTTTATATTTAACTTCTTACTTAACTCTATATTAGAAAAAGTTATCGATTTAATTTTTAATAAGATAGAAAGAAAAATATTAAAACAAAAAACAAGAAGTAAAATAATAAACGATGTAAGTAATTTAAGTTTATTATTAAAAAAACTATTATCTTCTATGTCACTTTTTATAATATCATTAATTATTTTAGATAAGATATTTGAAAGTTCAATTATTTTGGGAATTAAAATATTTATATTTATACTTATAGTTTTTGTAAAAATAAAAGACTATTCATTAAACTTACAAAATGATTTTTTATCCTTAACAAATGAAGCAATTAGGTGTATTAAAAATTTAAATACTAAAAGTAATTTATTAAATAAAAGAAAAGATTATAAAAATTATTGTGAAGAAACACATATACCATTATTTATGAAAGGAAAAATTATAGATTGTCTATAAAAATTTTAAAAAGTATTATCTATCAAAGTTTATCACGACTAAAAACTTTAAATTCAAAAAATAAGCGCTTTAGTTATTTCTAAAGCGTTCTATTTTTTCATAAATATCTTTTAAAGCTATTTCATATTTAGAAGTTGGTTTTGGAATATAATATTTCTCATTAACAAGTCCAGTTGGTAAATATACTTGTTTAGTAATACTTCCTTTATAATTATGAGGATATAAATAACCAGTATATGGACTTTTTAGATATGGTGGTATTTCGCCAATATTTTTACTATTTATATCACTAATTGCTTTATCAATTGCAAGACATGCGGTATTAGATTTAGGAGATAAAGCCATCTCAATTACGATACTTGATAAAGGAATTTGAGCTTCAGGAAGACCAATTCTTTCACAAGCATTAATTACACTATCAAGTTTAGGTCCTAAAGATGGATTAGCAAGTCCAATATCTTCATATACAATAACTGATAATCGTCTAAAAATGCTTTCAAGATCTCCTGCAACAATTAATCTAGCAAGATAGTGAAGACTTGCATGAACATCGCTACCTCTTATACTTTTTTGCAATCCACTTAATGTATCGAAATGTCCTTGTTCATCTTTGTCGTGAAGAAAAACCTTTTTAGAATCAATACTTTTTACAAGATCTATCGAAACTTTATGATCTGTTGAAGAATAATAACACATCTCAAGTAAATTATATGCGTATCTTAAATCACTATTAGAAAGCTTTGCAATATATAAAAGTGTATCATTATCTACCTTTATGCCCTTTAAATATTCACTTTTGGAAGCTTTTTTTAGACCTTTTAAAATATTTTCACAAGTTAGAGGATTAAGTTTAAAAATTTGACATCTGCTTCTAATAGCAGGATTTATCTTATGATATGGGTTTGATGTTGTAAGTCCTATCAAAGTAATTAGTCCACTTTCAATACATGGTAGCAATAAATCTTGTTTATCTTTATTTAATCTATGTATTTCATCAACAACTAAAACTAATCCATCATACATTTTAGCTTCTTCAAACACAACATCAAAATCTTGTTTTTTATTAATTGTAGCATTTAAAAAACGAAAATTACATTTTAAATCGTTTAACATAGCATAAGCAATAGATGTTTTACCAATACCTGGATCTCCATATAAAATCATCGAAAAAACTTTTTTATTTTTCACAAGATTTGTAAGTATCTTATCTTTTCCAATTAAATGTTCTTGTCCTAAAACATCATTTAATGAATTAGGCTTCATTTTAAATGCCAATGGCTTATCCATATAAATCACCAATCATATTTTATCATATTTTTTAAAATAATAATAAAACTTTTTATTTACCATTATAGAAATATTTTTAATAATTTGATAAAATATAGTTATGGAAGATTATATTAATGATTATATAGATTATTTAAGTTTAGAAAGAAAATTAAGTATTGAAACAAGAAAAAGTTATCGATATGATTTAAATAATTTTAAAGATTTTTTAATGAAATTAAAAATAAAAGATTTCACTTTAGTAAACCAAAGTATCATAGAAGATTATTTAAAATATTTAAACACAAGTTTAGATGCTAGAAGTATATCAAGACATATCACATCAATAAATAACTTTTTTAATTATTTAATAGTTGAAAAATTAATTAAAACTAATCC
Organism: uncultured Bacilli bacterium; assembly: GCA_934097255.1. Next base: position 3,088 of record CAKONT010000040.1, on the reverse strand, counting down.
ATTAGAGTTTATTTCAAGACCAAAACTATCAAAAAAGTTACCCGATGTTTTAACTATTGAAGAAGTTGATAATTTACTTGATATTCCTCTTAATACGGTATTTGACTATCGTAATAAAGCTATGTTAGAATTATTATATAGTTCGGGTCTTAGAATAAGTGAAGCACTAAATTTAACAACACGTGATATTGATTTTGAAAATAAGGTAGTAAGATGTTTTGGCAAGGGTTCTAAAGAAAGAATTGTACCTATAAATGATTATGCCTTATTTTATATAAAAAAATATTATGATAAAAGATGTGAACTATTAAAAAAGAAGATGTGTGATTATTTGTTTTTAAATAATCATGGAAACAAATTAACAAGACAAGGTTTTTCTTTATGCTTAGATAATATCTTAAAAGAAAAAAATATATTAAAAAATGTAACTCCTCATACTATAAGGCATTCTTTTGCAACACATATGTTAAGTGGGGGAGCAAGTCTTAGAAGTATTCAAATTTTTTTAGGACATAGTGATATTTCAACAACTAAAATTTATACACATATAAGCAATGAAAAGCTAGAAAAAGATTATCAGAAATTTCATCCAAGAGCATAAATAGGAGGGGTTTAAAATGAAATTTAAAAGGATTTTTGTGATTGTTTTGGACTCATTAGGAGTAGGAGAAGCAATGGATGCTGCAAGTTATAATGATAACGGGGCAAATACTTTAAAAAATATTATTGAAAAATATGATTTATTTGTTCCTAATTTAAAAAGATTAGGACTTATAAATACAGTAATTCAACCATTAAATGACAATACAAATGCTTATTATACAGTTGCAAAACCAACAAATCCAGGAAAAGATACATTATCAGGTCATTACGAAATGATGGGAATAAAAATGGATAACTCATATAAATTATATCCAAATGGATTCCCAAGTGAATTAATAAATGCAATCGAACATATTACTAAAAGAAAAGTAATGGGAAACGTACGTGCAAACAAAAATACAATTATTCGTGAATTAGGAGAAGAAGAAATAAGAGAAAAAGGATTAATTATTTATACAACAAACGATTCTACTTTAAATATTGCTGCTCATGAAAAAATTGTTCCGGTTGATTTATTATATAAATATTGTGAGGCAATAAGAAGACTTACTATAAATAACAATTACTCAATAGGAAGAATTATAGCTACTCCTTTTGTTGGAGCAAATGCAAATAGTTTTAAAATAAGTCAAAATAGAAAAGACTTTACGATTGATCCACCAACACAATCTGTTTTAAATTATTTAAAAGATAACAATTTAAGTGTTATTTCTATTGGTAAAATATATGATATTTTTAATGGTAGTGGTATAACAAAAAAAATAAGTGCTCAAAATAATAAAGAAGCAATAGATAAAATATTAGATATTATGGATAAAGACTTTACAGGACTTTGTTATGCTAATTTAAATGATTTTGATTCTTTATATGGTCATGATAGAGATTTAGAAGGATATGCAACAGCTCTTGAAGATTTTGATGTAGAAATTCCTCTTCTTCTTAATAAATTAAATAATGATGATTTGTTAATTATAACAGCAGATCATGGAAACGATCCAACATTTAAAGGAAATGATCATACAAGAGAAAATGTCCCTGTTGTTGTTTATAGTAATATTTTTAAAAGACCTAAGAAGTTGCCAATATCCAATTCTTTTGCAGATATAGGTGCGACTATAAGTGATAATTTTAATGTTAAAACGCCAATTATTGGTACAAGCTTTCTAGATAAATTAGAATAAAAAGGGGAGGGGAAGTGAATGAAAAAAGTATTAGCTTTTTTTACGTATATTTTTTTAGCTTTATTTGTTAGTACGTTTTTTATAGGATGTAGTAAAAAAAATATTAAAAGTAATTATTATTTAAATGAAGAAGCAGTGCTAGATCACTTTGATTTAAAACTAAAAGAAGCTTCTTATTTAGAAAATGATGTTCTTGAACTTACTTTTGAAATTACAAATAATAGTAAAAATAGTGTAACAATAAACGCAGATAATTATTTTAAATTATACGATATTAATCAAGTACAAGTTCTAAATAAATATACAGCAAATACAAATATTATAAAAAAAGATGAAACAATTAACTATACATTACAATATAATATAAATAAAAAAGAAATATACGAAATATATTTTTATTCTGGTGTTGTGGAAAATAACATCAAATTCACTATTACAAGTAGTGATTTAAAATAAAATCCTATAAAGGGATTTTTTTATTTACCAATAATTAAATTTGCAAATAATAAAAAAGTATAAAAATAACTTTTTTTTATTCTATATCTATGTTACTATTGTAATAAAGTAAGATAGGAGTTATAGTTATTATGATGGATATTCCAGGTGTCATTGACGAAGGATTTTCGCAAATTGAATCTGAATTAATGTGTAGATATATTGATAAGTTTGATTTTGCTAGTATGATTAAATATGATTGTTTTGATAAAGTTGTAGTTTATGTTATATTTCTTCTTTTATTTACAATAGTATTCACATTATTTGCTATATTAGTAAATCAAAAATAGCACACTTTTTTGATATAAAAAAGATGGTAAAATTAGATAGTAAGGAGATTAAAAAATGAAAACAAATCTTATATACTTTGTTCATGGAACAACTTATGATAATGCTAGTAAAAAATGTTCGGGATGGAAACAAGTAGAACTTAACGACTTGGGAAAAGAACAAGCTAAAAATTTAGGAAAATTAAACTCAAATATTAAATTTGATGTGATATTTACATCTGATTTAATTAGAGCAATAGATAGTGCAAATATTGCTTTTAAAGATGTACCAAAAGTTCAAGATAAAAGATTAAGAGAATGTAATTATGGAGATTTAGATGGGAAGGATAAAAGTCTTATAGTATATGAAGAACATATCGATGAACCATTTCCAAACGGAGAATCTTTAAAAGATGTTGAAAGAAGAATCAAAAGTTTTATTGATGACGTTTTAAAAGATTATAAAGGTAAAACTATTGGTATTGTTGCACATAGAGCACCACAATTAGCATTTGAAGTTATAACTAAAAATATTAATTG
>CAKONT010000039.1 GCA_934097255.1 uncultured Bacilli bacterium | reverse complement strand
CTTCATCTATTGATATAAAAGATGATTATGCAATATATATCGAAGTAAATGGAAATTATAATGATAGGGATGTTAAAGGAATTGCTATATACAATAAAGATAATAGTATTTTTATTCCAAAAGACTATTTAAAATCAAATTCATTTTTAACAAATGGTGTAAAAAAATATACATATGATTTAAAAAAATTGTTGGTATCTTTTTCATATCTTAATATTGACATAGATAAGAATATTGATGATATGATGCTTATTTCTTATTTATTAAATTATAATATAAAAGATGATTTATCTTACTTGATGAATAATGATAATCATAGTATAAAGTTTAGTGAACAGTTATATAAAGAAAAAAATCTTACCATAGAAGATATAGCAAAACATGCGATATTAAAAGCAAAATATATCTATGATAATATTTCTAAAATGAAAGAAAAATTAGATTTAGAAAATAAAAAACTATATAACGATCTTGAACTTCCTTTATGTTATGTTTTAAGTGATATGGAATATGTAGGTGTTAATATTAATGAAAATATTTTAGATAATATGGGAATAGAATTAAAAGAAAAAATAGATAATATTTCTAAAGAAATATATGATTTAGCAGGAGTAGAGTTTAATATTTCATCTCCTAAACAATTGGGTAAAATTCTTTTTCAAAAATTAGCTATTCCTTATCCAAAGAAAATAAAAGATGATAATTATTCGACAAGTATTGATATTTTAACTAAGTTAAAAGGATATGATATTGTTAATAAGATAATTGAACATAGAACATTTTCAAAATTATATACTACTTATATAGTTAGTTTAAAAGATTATATAAAACTTGATTCGAAAATTCATACTAATTTTAATCAAACTTTAACAAGAACAGGAAGATTGTCATCGTCTAATCCTAATCTTCAAAATATACCAGCGAAAGAAGAATATGGAAGACTTATTAGAAAAGCCTTTATTCCTAGTGATAATTCAATTATTATATCATTTGATTATTCGCAAATAGAGCTTCGTATTTTTGCACACATGGCAAATGCAGAAAATATGATTGATGCTTTTAAAGAGGGAATGGATATTCATACTAAAACAGCAATGGATATTTATCATGTGCCAAAATCCGAAGTAACTAAAAAAATGAGAAGAAATGCTAAGGCAGTTAACTTTGGAATAATATATGGAATATCAAGTTTTGGACTATCAGAAGATTTAAATATAGATGTCAAAGAAGCAAAAGAATTTATAGAAAATTATTTAAATACTTTCCCTGGAATAAGAGATTATATGAAAGAGGAAATAGAAGAAGCTAAAAAATTAGGTTATTCTAAAACTTTATTTGGACGAAAAAGATATATTGAAGAATTAAAAAGTACTAATTTTATGATAAGAAGTATGGGAGAGAGAATGGCTCTTAATACTCCTATTCAAGGAACCAGTGCGGATATATTAAAAAAGGCAATGATTGAGATATTCAATGAATTTAAGAAAAGAAATATTAAATCTAAAATGATCATTCAAGTACACGATGAATTAGTAATTGATACATTAGTATCTGAAAAAGATGAAGTAATAAAAATAGTAAAAGAAATAATGGAAAATACTTATAAATTAAATGTGCCATTAAAAGTTGATGTAAATTGTGGCGCTAATTGGTATGAAGCAAAGTAAGGAGAAGTTATATGCCAGAATTACCTGAAGTTGAAACAGTAAGATGTGCTTTAGAAAAGCATTTAAGGGGAAGAGTAATAAAAGATATAAATATATTATATCCGAGTATATTTTCTTATCCCGATATTAAAGATGTAAAAGAAAAAATTAAAAATCAAAAAATAATAAAAGTTAATAGACGTGGAAAATGGTTAGTTTTTGTTTTAGATGATTATTATCTTTTAAGTCATTTAAGAATGGAAGGAAAATATTTATATCGAAAAATAAATACTCCTTATTCTAAACATGAACATGTTGGTTTTATTTTAGATAACAAGGAAGAATTAAGATACAAAGATACAAGAAAATTTGGTAGGATGTATCTTGTAACAGAAAAAGAACTAGAAAAAATATCGCCATTAAAAGACTTGGGATGTGAGCCATGGTATGAAAAATTAACAAAAGAATACTTAAAAGAACAATTAGAAAATAAACAAATACCAATAAAAACAGCACTATTAGATCAAAAAATTATCGTTGGTATTGGAAATATTTATGCAGATGAAATACTTTTCTTATCAAAGATAAATCCGCTTAGAAAATCTAATTCGCTAACTCTTTTAGAACTTGAACAAATTATAGAAAATACAAAAAAAGTGTTAGATGAAGCGATAAAACTTGGTGGAACGACAATACATTCATATACTTCTGAAGAAAATGTTACTGGTAATTTTCAAAACAAGTTATATGTTCATACTAGAAAAAATAGTCCTTGTTTGGTATGTAAAACACCAATTGAAAAAATTAAAGTTGGTGGACGTGGAACATATTTTTGTAGTCATTGTCAAAAATAAAGATATTTTAGTTAAATATCTTTTTTATTTTCATAAATTTTATTAGGTGATTATAAGTGACTTATATGAAAAAACTATTTAGCTTTTTAAGTGTTGTTTTACTTACTTTTTTTAGCTTTTATTATACTGATAGAATAAGTGATTATATTAAAGATAAAGATCCTATCATGATGGAAATTATTGATAAAAAAACTTTTTTTGAAACAAAACCTGTTAATGCCGTAGTAGAAGATAGCTATATTATTCCAGGACTTTGTGGATTTAAAGTTGATATAGATAAAACATATTATAAAATGAAAAAACTAGGATCATATAATAAAAATTTATATACATTTATTCCGGATTATCCTAATATATCTATTAAAGATACATTTGATAAAGTAATAATAAGTGGTAATAAAAATAAAAAACAAGTATCATTAGTTTTTAAAATTGATAGTTCTAAAAATGTTTCTGTTATCTTAGATATTTTAAAAAATAACAATGTTGTTGGCAATTTTTTTATCGATGGAAAATATTTTGAAGATAATGTTGATATTTTAAAAGATATTGCTTTGGATGGACATTTTTTAGGCAATCTAGGATATGATGGTAAATATGATAAATTAACTATTAAAAATACTAATTCACTTATAAATAGAGTTTTTTTAAATGAACATAATTATTGTATCGAAGATAATTTAAAAAAAGCATTAGATATATGTAGTAGTTTAAGTATGTATACAGTAAAAGCAAATGATATTAAAAGTTTAAAAGATATTAAAGATAATTTATCTAATGGAGGTATTTATAATATTAATATTCAAAGTAGTATAATAGATGAAGTTAAAATTATTATAAAATATATTAAACAAAAAGGGTATGATGTTGTTTCTTTAGAAGAGCTAATAAGTGAAAATTATTATTGACAAAATAGTTTTTTTGTATTAGTATTTAGTGTAATAAATGTTAAAAACATTAAGAAAGAGAAGTAATTTAATATCTATTTGAAGAGAGTTAGTGGCTGGTGAAAACTAATAATAAGAGTTAAATGAATAACACTTTCTTTAGTTGCTTGAAGAAATAATAGTAGAACAAGCCGGTTTAAACCGTTATATTTATTAAAGTATAAAATAAGGTGGTACCACACAAGTTTATAGTGTCCTTTGGTATCGCTTTTTTTGTTTTTTGAAAGGATGATTAGAAATGGATGTTAAGGAATTATTTAGTAAAGATTATATAGGAAGTGAAGTTACTCTTTTTGGATGGATTAGAAATCATCGTAAACAAAAAGAATATGGTTTTATTGATTTTAGTGATGGGACTTGTTTTAAACATGTACAACTTGTGTATGACAATAATTTAAAAGATTTTGATGATATTCAAAAATTTCATATTGGGAGTGCTATTAAAGTAGTTGGTGAAGTAATAAAATCAGTTGGTTCTTTACAAGAATTTGAAATTAAAGTAAAAGAAATTTCTCTTTTAGGCGATTGTCCAGAAAATTATCCAATTCAGCCAAAAAGACATTCGATGGAATTTTTAAGGGAACAAGCTTATTTAAGACCAAGAACTAATCTTTTTCAAGCTGTTTTTAGAATAAGAAGTGTTGCAGCTATGGCAATTCATACTTATTTTCAAGAAAGAGGATATGTATATACTCACACACCACTTATTACAACAACAGATTGTGAAGGATCAGATCAAATGTTTAAAGTGACAACTTTAAATTTTAATAATTTACCAATGGAAGATGGATTAGTTGATATGTCAAAGGACTTATTTGGAAAGCAAGCTTTTATAACAGGATCAGGTCAACTTCATGGAGAAGCATTTGCTATGGCTTTTAAAAAAATCTATACTTTTGGACCAACTTTTAGAACTGAAAATTCTAATACCAAAACTCATGCAAATGAATTTTGGATGATTGAACCGGAAATTGCTTTTTGTGATTTAGAAGGTGTTATGGATATAGAAGAAGAAATGTTAAAATATATCGTTAGTTATGTTTTAGAAAAGTGTTGCGATGAAATAGATTTTTGTGATAAGTTTGTTTCAAAAGGTTTAAAAGAAAGATTAGTTAAATTAACAAATAGTAAGTTTGTTAGAATATCTCATCATGACGTTATAGATCTTTTAAAAAAGGCAAATATCAAATGGGAGTTTGAACCAAGTTATGACGATGATATAGCAAAAGAACATGAAAAATATATAACTGAATATTTTAATGGACCTGTATTTGTTACAGATTGGCCAAAAGATATTAAAGCTTGGTATATGAAAGTAAACGACGATAACAAAACAGTTAAAGCAGTTGATCTTGAAGTGCCAGGTGTTGGAGAGTTAATTGGTGGTTCTCAAAGAGAAGATGACATAAATGTTTTACTTGCACGTATGAAAGAGTTAAATGTTTCAGTTGAACCAGTTGATTGGTTTGTAAATTTAAGAAAATTTGGTGGATGTTATCATTCAGGATTTGGAATGGGTTTTGAAAGATTAATAATTTATCTTACTGGAATTGAAAATATTAGAGATGTTATTCCTTTTCCAAGAACTCCTGGAAATTGTGATTTTTAAAAGATTTAAAAATTTAAATAAAACTTATGAAAATGAGTTTTATTTTTTTCTTTTTTTGGTATAATAAAATAAGAGAGTAGATGATTTTATGACATTAATAGTATATATATTACTTTTTTTTATATATTCATTTTTAGGTTGGCTTATGGAAACCGTATTAAAGTCAATCGAAGCGAAGAAATTTATTAATCGTGGTTTTTTAATTGGTCCATATTGTCCTATATATGGATATGGTTGCGTTTTTATAATTACATTATTAAATAGATTTATGGATTATCCTATTTTGGTGTTTTTTTTGTCTATTATTATTTGTTCGATTTTGGAATATTTTACAAGTTATTTTATGGAAAAAATATTTAAAGCAAGATGGTGGGATTACAGTAAAAGAAAATTTAATATAGATGGAAGAATATGTCTTAATACAATGATTCCTTTTGGTATTTTAGGTACACTTATCATTTATTATCTAAATCCTTTTTTAATGAAAAATTTGTATCAAGCAAATGACTTTTTAATTATAAGTATAGCTTTAGTTTTAGTTGTTATTTATATAACAGATAATATTATATCTTTAAATATTATCTCAAAATTTAAATCAGCTGCTAAGGATTATTCAACTTCGATAAAAGATAATACCGTAGAAGTGACTGAATATGTTAAAAATATATTATTAGGGAAAGGTTTTAGAGCAAGAAGAATTTTAAGTGCATATCCTGATTTTAAAGCGAATTTAAGAAAAATTAAAGGATAATTTTATTTTATAAATTATTTAATTTATTATTTTGTCGAAAAAAAATTTTTTTTGAGTTTTGAGTAATAATATTTATAAAAATTACTTTTTTGAAAAAAATAGTAATGGAATGTACATTTTACCCTTGACAAAAACATATAATTGTAATACCATAAATGGCACTGGTGGGGGTTTTGGAAATTCGATTATTAAAAGAATTTTAAACCGATCAAGTAAAATAATTGAAAGGAGAAATACATGAAAAAAGTCAAAAATTATTTGTTAGCAATTATTATTGTTTTTAGTATTGGTTTTTTAACAGCTATACCTTCCGTATTTGCAATAGATGAAGTTGATAATGTAAATATGAGTGAGAATAGTTTGAATGAGAATCAGGAAGAATCTTTAGAGAAAAAAGAAGAAAAAGAAGAAGATTTAGTTGATGAGGTAAAACCAGGAGAGGTAACAGGAGAAAAAGAAGCTGAAGTTGTAACAGGCGATGGTGAAGATGGAAGAAAAGCCGATATTACAATCACAGTAGATGGAGAATCATTCGATACTTCATCTCAAAGTGAAAAAGAAATAGTTTTAGTTCTTGACGCATCCGGTAGCATGGGCAAAGTTCTTGATGATGAAAATACAAGACTTAGTGCTCTAAAAAAAGCTGCTGAAGAATTAATCGATTCTTTACTTAAAGAAGAAAATAAAGAAATGATTAAAGTAGGTATTGTTTATTATGCGACAAATGTAGATAAAAATAGTTATTGTAATCTTACAACAACGAAATCTGAATTAATGAAGTGTTTAAATGATATGGTTGCAGATGGTGGTACAAATGTTCAAGCTGGATTAAAAAAAGCAAAAGATTTATTTTCAGGTTCAGAAACAGCATCTCAAACAATAATAGTTTTATCAGATGGAATACCAACTTTTTATGGTGATGAAGGCAATGAACATGGTGCTGGAAGTAGTGATTCATATGAAAATAAGTACTATGAAGATAGTAATGAAGTTTGGAATGGTTATGGCTGGAATAGATATTTAGTTTCATTTACTAGAACATACTATACAGACAAAAATAAAACAACCATTGTTAAAGTTACTAACTTCACAAGAGATGATAGAGGTAACTGGGTAGAAACAATAGTAAGTGAAGATGAGACTTATAAACCTAGTTATAAAGCAAAAGAAGAAGCAAATGATTTTAAAGATAATGGTGGAGAAATCTATTCAGTAGGTTTTGCTATTGAAGAAGATAGTGACGCTGAAAAATTCTTAAAAGATTTAGCATCAAAAGAAGAAAATTATTTTTTAGCAACATCTTTAGAAAACTTAAAAAAAGTATTTCAAGCAATAATAAATAGAATTGATTTAATTGCAACAAATGTTAAAGTCGAAGATATTATTCCAGATAAGTTTGAAATTGATAGAGAATATTTCATTAAAAACTTTGGAGAAGAAATAAAACTTTCAGATGACTCTACACAATATGGTAATAGAGTAATAGTATCTAAAGTAGCTAATGGAAATAAATTAACATGGTTAATTGGTGACTTAAGAGCAAGTGATGCTACTCATTCTTTAACATTTAGAGTAAAAGCAAAAGGTGATTACTATGGAAATATGTTTACAAATGATGGTGCTAAAATTACAGGTGATGCTGTTGAAGGACATCCAATTTATGGTGAGACAAATCCACTTGAAGTAAGATTAGACGATCCAACAGTACCAATTCCAGCAGTAACAGACGATGATAACTACAAAGTAAAACAAGGTGAAACTCTAACAGTAGATTTTAATAAAGGTGTTAGAAAAAATGATTACAAAACAATTCAAACAGATGATAATGCTATCGTTGTTGACAAAGTAGTAAAAGTAGTAGATGTAACAAGAGGTTTATTAACATTAAACGAAGATGGTTCATTTACTTATAAAGCTCCAACTGATTATGTAGGAGATGTAACATTTACTTACTACATTGAAACAACAGTACAAGTAAATGGAAAAACATATGTAGTAAAAAGTAATCCTTCAACTGTAACAATAACAATTGAAAAGATGAAAACTACTTATGTTGTACGTCATTATGAAGAAAATACTACTAAAAAAGTAGCAGAAGATGAAGTAAAATCAGGTTATGTTTATGGAAAAGGAATAGGAAATGCAAGAACTGATTTAGTTGGTTGGATTTTAGTAGGAAAAGAAGTAAGAAAAGAAATTACTCTTGATAAAGATGTAACTAGAAACGTTATAATTTTCTATTATAAAAAAGTAATGGGTAAAGTAATTGTTCATTACGTTGATGAAGATGGAAATCAAATCGCAGATGATGTTATTTTAGAAGGACAAGCAAATGTAGATAGATATCAAACAGAATTAAAAAATATTCCAAATTGGGTATTTAAAGAAGTAAAACAAGGATCTGCAAGTGAAAAAGGAACATATACAGAAGAAACTTTAGAAGTAACATATGTATATAAAAAAGTAATGGGTAAAGTAATTGTTCATTACGTTGATGAAGATGGAAATCAAATCGCAGATGACGTTATTTTAGAAGGACAAGCAAATGTAGATAGATATCAAACAGAATTAAAAAATATTCCAAATTGGGTATTTAAAGA
>CAKONT010000038.1 GCA_934097255.1 uncultured Bacilli bacterium | reverse complement strand
TTCAACGTGCACTTCAATTCCAATAGTTGGTACATATTCATTCATTTTTATCATCTCCTTTTGTTAAACAAAGGTTTAGCTTTTTTTCGATAAAACTCGCCAATTTATAAATCGTTTTTTCGTTAAATTTATCAGCGATAATTTGCATTCCAATTGGTAAATTATTTTTTGAAAAACCAATAGGTAAACTCATACCAGGAACTCCTGTCATATTTACTGGAATAGTTAAAATATCATCCATAAAACTCTTATTAGGATCTTCTTTTAAATATGATAATTCATAAGGAAGTGAAGTTGTTGTTGGTCCAATTATAATATCAAAATTAGAAAATACTTTGTCAAACTCTAAACTCATACTTTTTCTAATTTTTAAAGCTTTATTGTAATAACTAATTGCATTAGGACCGCTAAGTAAATAAGAACCAATCATTATTCTTCTTTTAACTTCATCACCAAAGCCATTACTTCTTGTTTTAAAATATAAATCATCTAAATTTTTATAATCCTTAACACTATAACCATATTTTATACCATCAAAACGAGCTAAATTACTACTTGCTTCTCCTAAAGCAATTACTTGATATAATGACACAGCATTATCGATAAAAGGAATATCAATAATTGACACAGAAACATTATTATCTTCAAGTAATTTTTTTATTTCCATAAACTTTGAAAGTATTTCTTTATCGATCACATCAGATATAAAAAATCTTGGAATAGCAACTTTTAAATTTGTAACATCATCGCCTATTAAAGATGTAAAATCTTCATTGGTATCAATATTAGTAAGATCATTTTTATCTTTTTGACATATAACATTAAGTAATAGTGCATTTTCATATACATTCCTTGTTATTGGTCCTATTTGATCTAGACTTGATGCAAAAGATACAAGTCCAAATCTTGATACTCTTCCATAAGTTGGTTTTAAACCTACTGTTCCACAAAAAGCACTAGGTTGTCTAATAGATCCTCCGGTATCACTTCCAAGAGAAATAGGAGTAAGTCCTTTAGAAACACAACATGCACTACCACCGCTTGAACCTCCAGAAACTAAATTTTTATTCCATGGATTAAGAACAGGTCCATAATAACTCGTACGATTAGATGATCCCATTGCAAACTCATCCATATTAGTTTTGCCAACGATAATCATATTTTTCTTCTTAATAATATCGACAACAAACGCATCATAAATAGGTAAAAAATTAGATAACATTTTTGATGCACAAGTCGTAAGTAAATCTTTTGTTATTATATTATCTTTAATAGCAATAGGAATTCCAAAAAAGATATTATCTACTTCCATATTTTCAAGTTCTAAAGCACGTTTTATTGCTTCTTTTTTGTTTAACGTTATAAAAGCATTTAAATCTTTATTTTTTTCAATTTTATCAAAACACTCGTTAACTAAATCGATTGGTTTAATAACTTTATCTTTTAACAATTTATTTATTTCTACAATACTAAGATCCAAATAATTACTCATCAAAAACACCTCTTACCGTAATAAAATTATCACACCTTTCTGGAGCATTTTTTAATGCTTCAGCTGGATTTAACATCTCTCCACAAAAATCATTTTCCAAAAAACAAGAAACTTCGATTGGACTAATCATAATTTCATCTGTTGTTTCTTCAACATCTTGAATTTTTTCTATTTCATCTAACACTTTTTTTAATTTGTAACTAAAATCTTCTACTTCTTCTTCTGTAAGTTTTAGTTTTGCTAAATTCGCAACATGCAAAACCTCTTCTTTTGTTAGTCTTTCCATATTTTCCCCTCCATAAATAATTACTATATTAGTATAACATAAATAAAGAAAAAGAAATAAAAAAATCATAATCAACACGCCGATTATGATCTTTTCATCAAACAATTATTATTTGATTAACATAGAATCTCCAAAAGAGAAAAAGCGATAATCATTTTTTATTGCTTCTTTATAAGCATTTAAAATAATATCTTTAGATGAAAAAGCAGAAACTAACATCACAAGCGTCGATTTTGGTAAATGAAAGTTAGTAATTTGCATATCAATAGCCTTAAATTCATATCCAGGATAAATAAAAATATCAGTTTCACCAAAACATCCTTTAAAAGTTCCGTATTTTCCCATAACCGTTTCAAGTGTTCTTGTAGTTGTTGTTCCAACACTTATTATCTTTTTTCCATTTTCTTTCGTTTTGTTTAAAATATCCGCTACATCTTGTTTCATCTCATAATATTCAGTGTGCATGTGATGTTCTAAAATATTTGTTTCTTTTACTGGTCTAAAAGTTCCAAGTCCAACATGCAAAGTAATATATAATAAATTAACATTCTTTTTTTCAATTTCCTGTAATAATTCCTTAGTAAAATGAAGTCCAGCAGTCGGTGCAGCGGCACTTCCTAAATTCTTAGCGTATACAGTTTGATAACGATCTTGTTCTTTTAGACTTTCTTTTATATATGGAGGAAGAGGCATCGTACCAAGTTTTTCTAATATTTCCATTAATATACCATTATAAATCAATTTAAAGTGCATAATCCCTTCGTCAAATATTTCTAAACATTTTATCGACAAAACTCCATCGCCAAATATAACTACCGTTCCTTTTTTTATTCTTCTAGCTGGTTTTACAAGACATTCCCAAATATCATCTCCTAAATCCTTTAAAAGAAGAACTTCAATAACCGCTTTTGTATCTTTCTTATTACCAATAAGTCTTGCTGGAATAACTTTAGTATCGTTTAAAACCAAACTATCACCTGGATTTAAATAAGAAACAATATCTTTAAAAACTTTATGTTCAATCGTTCCTTTTTTTCTATCAACAACCATTAACTTAGAACTAGATCTATCTTTTAATGGCGTTTGTGCAATCAAATTCTTAGGTAAATCATAATCAAATTCATTTATATCCATAAAAAATACTCCTTTTAAAACTTATAAACGCATAGATTATACCACATATTAAAAAAAAAGAAAAGAATCTCTTCTTTTAAGTATTAAAACAGTTGACCTTGACGCATTTTATTAAAATAACGATATGCTTTTTCAGTTGCTATTCGACCTCTATTTGTTCTTTTAATTAAACCTATTTGAATTAAATACGGTTCATACATATCTTCAATAGTATTCACCTCTTCAAAAACACTAGCAGCAAGAGTTTCAATTCCAACTGGACCACCATTAAATTTATCAATAATAGTAAGGATTAATTCCTTATCAGTTTCATCTAAACCATTATCATCTATTTTTAATCTATCAAGTGCTTTTTTAGTTATATCAGCATCTATTTCTTCTAATCCTTCAACAAGAGCAAAATCTCTTACTCTTTTAAAAAGTTTATTAGCTATTCTAGGTGTTCCTCTACTTCTTTTAGCAATAAGTCTTGCTGCATCATCTGTTATTGGCATTGATAATACTCTACTCGTTCTTTTTGATATATCAAGTAACTCATCTTCCGTATAATATTGTAATTTATTTACAATTCCAAATCTATCTCTTAAAGGACTTGATAAATCTCCAGCTCGCGTTGTTGCTCCAACTAAAGTAAAAGGTGGCAGATCAATTTTTATACTTCTTGTTTGACCTTCACTTCCTATTACAATATCAATTGAAAAATCCTCCATCGCTGGATATAATATTTCCTCAATAAATTTAGGCATTCTATGTATTTCATCGATAAATAAAACATCTCCAGGTTCCAAATTCGACAAAATAGCTACTAAATCACCACTTTTTTCTATCGATGGACCACTAGCAGTTTTTATAGATACCCCAAGTTCATTAGCAATTATATAAGCCATAGTAGTTTTTCCTAAACCCGGTGGCCCATATAATAATACATGATCAAGACTTTCTTTTCTTATTTTTGCAGCTTCAATAAAAACCTTCATATTTTCTTTAACCTCAGATTGACCTATATAATCATCTAAAGTAAGAGGTCTTATACTCTTTTCATAATCGTATTCTTCATCCATAATATCACTTTCTTTACTATTTATTCGCAATCGTTACATTCCAATTCATATCATCAATTTTTAACTCTTTTTTCAAGACTAAAAAATTTGTATAACTAAGTTCTTCATATATTTTATTATCTTCCTTATTAATTATGTAATACTTATAATTATTAGTATCTAAAAAAGAATCACTTCTTTTTAACAAAATATATTTATCGTTATAAGCATATTCTAAAATAAATGATGAAACAATTTTTTTACCATCATATATTAGAAAACTATCATCTTTTTCTATATCTATATAATAATTACTTCCTAAGTCAAAATCATATTCTTTTTTAGCACAACCAAAAAATAACAAAATTAGTAAAAATATAACCCATCTTTTTTTCATTTCAAAAGTAACCTTAGTGCATCTTTTACTTGTTCTTCGATAGTTAAACTACTATCTACTTTACCTAAAATATTCATATAGTCTTTATCTTTATATCCAAGTCCTTTTAATACTTCGATCAAATCTTCATAACTACTACTTACACCATCAATTTTACTTATTTTTCCTTTTAAATCTAAGATAATTTGTTTTGCAAGCTTATCCCCTATTTTAGGAAATTTTTTCAAATATAAAACATTTTCTCTTTCGATTGCATCACTAATACCACTTATACTTCCTGTTGCAAGCATTGGAAGTGCCATTTTAGGGCCAAGTCCTTTAACACTAATAAGACTTAAAAACATATCTTTTTCTATTTCTTCTTTGAACCCATATAGACAATGTTCGTCCTCTCTAACAAGTTCATATAAATAAACTGTACACATTTTATCAAGAGGATAAGAATATGGATTAGAAACATTAACTAAGTATCCAATACCATTATTTTCAATAACAATAGCAGTTGGCAATTGCTTTACTATTTTCCCATATATATAATAATACATAATTTTTTTCCTTCCTAAACCTAATAATAATATAGCAAAGAAACCTAAAAAAAGTCAATCATATCGTAAACATTTGTTTGAAATAAAAAATACCAAATAACATTATTTGGTATCTTTTTTTATAAATTGATAATAATCTAAGCCATTTGTTCTCATAGAATTAATCTTAGAATTAGTAAAACCTGCCATATATAATTCATTACCATCATTAAACAAACTTCTAACCGAAAAAGTTTTGTTGTAATGATAATCTTTTTCATCTTCCTTTTCTAGGAATAAACTATATACAACTATTACACTACTATTATCTAAAACATTTTCTTTTTTCTTTCCATATAAAGCAGATACATATATTTTATCTGCAATAACAACACTATCTGTAAACTTGCTTATTTTACTTTTCTTATACTTTTCTTCTTTTATTAATTGACCATTACTATCAAACATTAAAATAGCAGCGGAATATGAATCAGTTTTATTTTTTTCTTCTAATTTAGATCCAGTAACAATATATTTATCTTCATATAAAGTAATACTTGTTAAGCCTTCACTATCAGTATATCCATAATAATTATGCCAAAGCTCTTCGCCAGCATAATTATATTTCATAATAATACCGGTTCCATTTGTTGTTGATCCTACTGCAACAATACCATCTTCTGTTAAAACAATGTCTTTAAACTCACCTGATTTTGGACCACCATAATTTATTACCATTTCTTTTTCACCAGTTTTTGAGTATTTTACAATTATTGCTCCTCCTGTTGAATGGTTTCCTATTACATCACTTTCATAAATACTAGATCCAGCAACATAAATAGATCCATCATCACTTATCTTTACACTGTTAAATTTAGTATCTCCTAAAATATTTAAATTCTTTCGCCACACTACTTTTAAATCTTTGTCATATTTAACAATTGTTCCTTCTGAAATAGATGATTTATTTTGACTCTCATTTGCCTCGATATAACCAACTGCAACATATCCATCATCTAAAATAGCAATATCGTTATAACTTCCAGAAAAACCAAAAGAAAGACTTGCTTCTTTTACTATTTTTAAATTCTTATCGTAAACCCAAATATAAGGCTTAATATAACCAGGAGATATATATTTTAGTTTTTTACTATGCTTTGAGTCACTTCCTCCAGCAACTAAATAAATATCATCTTGTTTTATCGCACTATTTGCAACACTATAATATGTAGAATTTTTACGATTATCAATTAATTTAACTCCTAAAATTATTGCCTCTATAAAAAGAATAGCTAATAACAAAATAACAATAATTTTAAATTTTTTCATCTTTTGATCATTTAACGACTTTATAAAATTTTTCATTCTTTTACCTCCAAAAAAATACAATACCCCAATTAAGGATATCATATTTTTTATCTTACAACAACAAATGTATAAAATTTTTACTTATCTTTACTTTTAGGATTTTCTAACTTTTCTAGTACAAGCTTTGTTTGACAAATAGCATAATTTCTTAAATCTTCAATTGCATCATTAATAACAGGAGTTGCTTTCTTCTTTGCTTTTTCATATAAATCATCAATTTCTTTTTTAATTGCAGCTGATTTTTCTTTTGCTATTTCTAAAACTTTTTCCTTGTCTAATTCACTAATTTCTTCCTTAATTGAAGCAATTTTTTCATCGACACTCATTTTTAATTCATCAATATCAATATTTTTAACTTTGTCAAAAGTATCAATTGCTTTATTTTTTAAATCACGTCTTGTCTCTTCACCTTTTTTTGGAGCGAATAATACTCCAAGTCCTGCACCAACACCTAAGCCTAATAATAATTTACCAAATCCTTTTTTTGCCATTTTATTCTTCCTCTTCCTTTTCTATATTTTTCTTTTTACTAAAAAGCGAACTAACAAATAACATTATCTTTTCAAGTAACGCGTCACTTACTGTTGATATCGCATCTGTAACTGTATCTATCATCGCAAAGATGCCATTTACACTTTTTACTTTTTTTTCAGCATCTTTTAATAGTGTGTTCACTTTTTCAGTAGTTATTAATAATTTTATGCAAATCACAATTAAAAATATAACAAGAACAGATACAAGTATCAACAAAATAGATAATAAAAGCTCATTATAATTATTCATATCAATACTCCTTATCACTATACATCATATCAATTAAATCATATAAATTTTTTTCTTCAGGAATATCACTTTCTGTCTTTTTTCCCTTTTCTTCTATTTCCTTTTTAATTTTACTTGTTTCTTTTATTTCTTCATCAATTTCATCAGTCAATTCCTTATTTTTTCTTGCTCTAGTCATTTTAGATTTTGCTAAATCAGTATAATCAACATTATACTCTAAACCTAAATCCTCAAAATATTCCTCAGCATCTCCCAAAGAAATCTTAGCAATCGCCGGTTTATCGTTTATACTTTCCATTTCATATAAAAGACCTTTGTCTTCCTCATAAGTATCATTAACACTAGAGGTTACCTTTTCTTCTTTTGGAAGGCCATAAGCTTTAGCTCTTACAGTATCAAAATCCAACTTAGGCTTTTTCTCATCGACAAATAACTGATCAATTGACTTTTTAGGTTTTTGACTTTCAACAACATAATTTTTATCTAAAATACCATAAACAGGTGAAATAATTGGCGAAGGTCTAAATTCTTTTTCTTCATGTTTTATTTCTTTTACGTCATATCCGCCATAAAGAATTTTTTCCTGTTCATCTTTTTTTATTTCCGGTTCTTTAAGCTTTACTGGAGAATCTTTAACCTCATCTTCAATAAAATCTTCAACATCAAAAATAACAGGTGTTTTTCTTCTTCTTACTTGTTCTTTTATTTCTTCTTTTTCGATATTTTCCTCTTCAATAGAAGAAACTTCCTTTGGACTTTCAACATCAACCTTACTTTCCTTTATTGGAATATCAATTTTTTTAGCAATTTGTTCTTCCTCAACAATTTCTTCTTCTTCCTCTTCCTCAAATAGTGCGTTTTTTATCTTACTTAGAAATCCCATAATAATCACTTTCTATTAAAAAATAGATATACTCCTTTCTTAATCCTCATCTGATATTTGAAGTTCTTGTTCTTCTTTTTCTGTCTTTTTCTTATATTCATTATCAGCATCGTCATATATTTTTAAGAAATCTACAGTTTCCGTTGAAGGTCCAAGCAAATCAAACTCTTCTTCATCATATTGTAAAATGTTACTACCAATTAATGTCTCAATAACCTTATCATTAAATGTTACACTTCTTAGCATAATAAGAGACTTCACAATAGCTTCTTTATAATTTTTTGTAATAACCTCTATCTTTGAGTAATTATACATCACTTCAACAAAAAAATCATCATCTAATTTTGTCACTAAAACATATCCATTTTTTTTGTCATACTTAAAAGTTTTAGCAAAAAAAGAATTATGTTCATCGTTAACTTTGTATTCATTGCTGATATTTTTATAATAGCTAATAAGATCAACATATAAATAATACTTATCTTTATTTGAATATAAAATATCATTACTACTTGTACTACTAATTAAATTAACTCCATTTGGTAAATAAACTTTATATCCTTTAAACTCAGTATTAGCAGAAGACATAGGGTTTGAAAAAACAACGCCTACTAAAGAATCATCAGGGATATTATTTATATTACTTGATGAATTACAACAACCAGTAAAAATCATAACAAAAAACAATAATAACAATATTTTCTTCATTTTACACCTCTATTGTACCAAAATTATAAAAAAATTTAAATACTTTTTTTATAATTTTATCGCTTTTAAATAAAAAATTTTTTGACCTTTTTTGGCAAATTTTTCTTCATACTCTGTCAATATATTATCATTAATTGAAGAATTATGCAAATCAAGCGAAATAGTATCTATTAAATAATTAAAATTAGACAAAGAAACAATTGAAAATTCAAATAAATTTTGATTATCAGTTTTTAACTCAATAACTTTCTTACTTTTAAAAATATGTTCATACTTTTTTAAGAAATTAACATGAGTAAGTCTT
>CAKONT010000037.1 GCA_934097255.1 uncultured Bacilli bacterium | reverse complement strand
GTTATTAGATTATCGAAAAAATAATGTTGGTTTTATTTTTCAAACGTATAATTTGATTGCAAATTTAACTGTTTATGAAAATATAGAATTAGGACTTGAACTTGCAAAAGAAAAACTTGATGTTAATGAAATCATGGAAACAATTGGTATTTCTTCTTTAAAAGATAAATATCCTTATCAATTAAGTGGTGGGCAAATGCAAAGGGTTGCTATTGCAAGAGCTTTATTAAAAAATCCTTTACTTCTTTTTTGTGATGAGCCAACAGGAGCTTTAGATGAACAAACTGGAAAAAAGATCTTAAAAGTTTTAAGTGATGTCAATAAAAAGTATAAAACGACAGTTATTGTTGTAACACATAATCCTTCTATTGCTAAAATGGCTAACAAAATTATAAAAATGAATAGTGGCAAAATAGAATATATTAAGGAAAATGAGCATTGTTTAGACGTAGAAAGTATTGGGTGGAGTTAGATGATGATGTTATTACTAAATGCTTTTAAAGGGTTAAAAAAGCATAAATTACAAATGTTGTCAATTATTGTTTTAATATTTTTGTCAACTGGTATATATACGATGATGACAACAGCTGTTAATAGAATAGAAAATAGGTATTATTCTTATTTAGAAGAACAAAATGTAGAAGATTTTTCTTTTGTTCTTAATATGTCTTATGAAAAAGATTTTACATCTGATGAAGTTATGATGTATTTAAATAATGAATTAAAAGATATAGATGATAATGAAAAGGCAATTGTTTATACTTATTTAAGTTGTCTTTCTAATAAAACATCTATATGTAATGATTATTTATATTATATGGTTGACAATATTTTCACAAATTATAATATAAATTCTAAAAAAGCAAAAGATACAATAGATACTTTAAGTAAAAAATATAATTTTTCTTATGAGTTAAAAGAGGAAAAATTAGTTATTGAAGATGATACATATATCAAAATATTGCCAAAAGAAGATGAAAAAATAGATATTCCATATTTAATAGAAGGATCATTTCCTAAAAATAAAAATGAAATAACTATTTTAAAAGGATTTGCTAAGAAGAATAATTTAAAAATAGGGGATTGCTATACTATAAATGGTAAAAATTATAAAATAGTTGGATATTCATATTCTTCGTCATATATATATCCTTTATTATCAATGAATGTTCCTATTTTTGATGAGTCTAAAAATAATATTGTTTATATGAGTATTGATGATTATAATGAAGTTATTGGTACAAAAACGAGTGTTTATGCGGCTAAATTTAATGATAAAAAAGATCCTAGAGATAGAATGAAAATTGATTTAGAAGAAGATAAAGAAACCAAAAGGTTAGTTGCTAAAACAGATAATCCAGCTAATGAATTGTTTGTTAATGAACAAGATAAAATAGGTATAAATATTGAAACAATAGCAAGAGCTATTAGAATAGATGCTATGCAAGAAGAACTTAAAACAACGAAAACTTTTGCTTTATATTTTTTATATTTACTTCTTAGTATTTCAGTTGTTATTATTGTAATTATAACTAAAAAAAGAATTGATGACGAAAGATTACAAATAGGTGTTTTAAAATCTTTAGGTTACAATCGATTTGTTATTTCTTGTAGTTATTTAGTATATCCAATAGTTGGATCTTTAGTGGGTGGATTTTTAGGCTACTTTGTTGGTTATTTTTGTAATGATATTTTAGCAAATACATATCTTAGTTACTTTAATATAGTATTAGATGATTTAAAAATAGATTATTCACTTCTTAAAATGTGTGTTTGTACACCTTGTTTTATTTTATCTATTTTAGGATATTTAGTAGCATTTATAATGCTTCGTAAAAAACCGCTTCAACTTTTAAAAGAAGGTAGCAATTTAAAAGTCAATTTTGTTAGTAAAATAACAAATAAAATAACTAAGCATATGAAATTTGATCGTAAACTTAAAGTATCGTTACTTAGTAGATCAGTTGGAAAATTAATAGTTGTTTTCATAACATCTTTTGTAACGGGACTTTTAATTGTTTTATCATTAATTGGTAAAGATTTATTTAATAATATAATTAATGATACTTTCTCTTTATATAAATGGAATTATATGATTATGTATAATTCTTATATGGAAAAAGAAGATAATTCATCTAGTGATTATGTATTTCAAAAATCAGCTAAAGTAAGTAAAATAATAAAAAAAGATGGGGAAGAAATTTTGGATGTCAATGACACAGAGCTTTCTTTAAATGGTGTTGATAGTACTTTAAATTATTTAAAAGCTAGTAATGATAAAAAAGAAGATTTATTTTCAATCCTAACAGATAAAACAATTATTATTAATGAAAATGTCAAAAAATTATTTTCAGTCGATATTGGAGATAAACTTGTATTTAATATTAATGATAAAAATTATAGTTATTATATAGTAGGAATAAATAATACTTATTTAGATACATCTTGTTATGTTAAAAGAAGCGATTTAAGTAAAATGATTGGATATACAAAAGATATTTATAATGTAAAATATACAAATGATAATAAGTATTCTAGTATTAAAAATATTAGTGAAGATGAAAAAGATACAATAAGTATGGTATTTAGCTTGAATGATTTAAAAAATAATATTAAACGTCAGATGGATGTTTATAATAAAAGTATTTATGTTGTTATTATTTTTGCATCGTTTATGGCTTTAATTATTATTTGTGTTATTGCAAATATAATTATCGAAGAAAATAAAAAAACTATTTCTTTAATGAAAGTTATGGGATATTCAAGTAAAAGAATTTCTAGAATTGTTTTAAATATTTATACGCCAGTTGTTTGTTTAGCATACTTTTTATCAATTCCTTGTATGATTAATTTATTAAAAAAGATAATTTCTGTATTATCAAATGATATGAAACTTTTAATTCCAATAAGTTTTGGATTTAAAAATATGATGTTAGGACTTTTCTTAATTCTTTTAGCTTATTTTATTGCTATGAATATTTCGAGAAAATCTTTAAATAAAATACCACTTAGTATTGCGTTAAAAAGGGAGTAGTGATAAAGATGGATAATTTAATAGAACTTAAAAATGTTTCTAAAGAGTATGAATTTTATGGAAACACAGTAGATGCTTTAAATAAAATAAATTTAACAATAAAAAAAGAAAAAATAGTTGTTATTTTAGGATCATCTGGAAGTGGAAAAACAACGCTTTTAAATTGTATTTCAGGATTAGATAGAATAACTTCTGGAAATATTTATTTTGATGGTGTTGATATATCTAAATTTAGTGATCGAAAATTAACTAAATTTAGAAAAGATAAGCTAGGGTTTATCTTTCAAAATTATAATTTGTTAGAGCATTTAAACGTTTATGAAAATATTTTAGTTGGAGCATCTCTTGGCAAAAATAAAGACGATTTGCTTGAAATTATGAAGTTACTTGATTTGACAAGACATAGAAAAAAGCCTGTTTATAAATTATCTGGCGGTGAACAACAAAGAGTTTCAATAGCAAGAGCAATAGCTAAAAAACCAGCGGTTATGTTTTGTGATGAACCAACGGGAGCTTTAGATGAAGAAACTGGTAAAAAAGTTTTACAGTGTTTAGTAAAAATAAATGAAACGTTAAAAACAACTTTTGTTATTATTACACATAATCCTGGTATTGCCTTAATAGGCGATGAAGTAATAAAAATGAATAGTGGTAAAATTGTTGAAATAAAAGAAAATAAAAAAAGAGTAGATCCTCTTGATATTCCATGGGGATAAAAAAAATAATGGGAATTTCCCATTATTTTTTTATATTAAGAACTATTGGAAGTACTATTGGTTTTCGACCTGTTTCTTCTTTTATAAATTGAGCTATTCTTTTTGTAAGTTCTACTTTTATTTCATTGTAGTTTAACACATCTTTTTTAAGCTCTTTATTAATCGCTTTTGCTGATTCTTTTTCTATTTTAGAAATTAATTCTTCATTTTCATTTATAAGAATAAATCCCCTTGTTGTAATAATTGGTTTTCCAAGCAATTTTTTAGTAGCCATATTTATATTAGCAATAATAACTAAAATACCGTCACTTGCCATAATTTTTCGATCGTTTAAAACAGCACCACTAACTCCACCGATTCGATTTCCATCGACATACGTTTCATTTACTTCCATGTGATCGATTTTACTTATTACACCCTTATCCATTTCAAGGACATCACCATTTTCTAAGATAAAGGTATTTTCTTTATTTATTCCGCACTCAACACCAATTTTAGCATGTTTTTTTAGCATTCTATAATCACCGTGAATAGGCATTAAATATTTTGGATTAGCAAGTCTTATCATAAGTTTTAATTCATCACTCATCGCATGTCCTGAAGCATGTATTTCTCTTTCATTTGATGTTGTATAAACTTTTACACCTTTTAAATATAAATTGTTTATTGTTCTAGCAATACTATTAGCGTTTCCAGGAATTGCTGAAGATGAAAAAATAACGATATCATCTGGTCTTAAACTAATTTGTTTATGCACACCATCAGCGATTCTAGAAAGTGCTGATAATGGTTCTCCTTGTGTACCTGTACATAATAAGACAACTTCTTTTGGCTTTAGCGAATTAGCAACATCTGCTGAAACTAATACATCTTTAGCATCGATATATCCACCTTCCATAGATATATTTAAGTTGTTTTCCATACTTCTTCCAAATACACAAACCTTTCTATTAAAATATTTACATGTTTCAATAATATGTTTTAAACGATAAATATTTGATGCAAAAGTTGCAATTATTAGTCTATTGTTTGTATATTTTGAAAATACTTCGTGTAATGCTTCATCAACTTTAGATTCAGATAAAGAATAACCACTATCTAAAGCATTTGTACTATCGCTCATTAAAAGAGTAATTCCTTCTTTTGAAATTTCACTTAATTTATTGAAATCCATTATAGGTCCAATTGGCGTTAAATCAATTTTAAAATCTCCTGTTTGTAGGATTGTACCGTTTGGCGTTTTAACAAAAACAGCATGAGAATCAGGTACAGAGTGGGTTGTTCTAACAAATGATATCTCAAAGTTTTTAAACTTTAATTTATCATTACTTGAATAAGTTCTTAAATTTTTATAATTAATATTTCTTTCTTCTAATTTCTTTTTGATTAGGGCATAAGCTTGGTTGGGTGCAAAAATTGAAGGAATATTCACATTTTGAAGTAAAAATGGAATAGCTCCAATGTGATCTTCGTGACCATGAGTAATAATCAAAGTTTTAATCTTTTTTTCGTTTTTCTTTAAAAAATCAAAATCTGGTAATACATAATCTATTCCTCTTAATTCTTCATCTGGGAACATAATACCAGCATCGATTATGATTATTTCTTTATCATGCATTATACAATACATGTTTTTACCAACTTCGCCTAAACCACCTAACGCAAAGACATAAGTCTTGTCTGGTTTAAACATAACATCCTCCTTTTTAATATTTTACAAAAAGAATCAACCGACATAAATTATATCATATTTGACGTAAAAAGTAAAATTTTTTTAGAAAACAAAATTAATAAAGAAAATATATGATATATTATTTATATAGTATAAGGAGTAAAATTTATTTTATGAAAAATAATAAAATCATATTTTTTTTAATAACTTTTTCTTTTTTATTTGTTACGATAATAAGTAATTTACTTGATTACGTTTTAAATACTTCAATCATTTATATGTTTGCTAAAACTTTTTTAATAGTTATTTTTCTTGGTTTAATTATTATAAAAAATGTAAAAAATAATAATAAATTTCCATTAAAATATGTATTAATAAGCTTAATTCCAATCTTATTTAACTTTATTATTTATTTTACAAATATCGAAATAATAGATAAAAAAATACTTATTGAAGGAATATTTTTAATTTTACAAACAGTAATATTAGAAGAATTATTTTTTAGAATGTTAGCAGTAAAATATTTTTCTTTAAATAATAGAATAACTTGGACAGACTTTTATTTATTAGCTTTAATAACTGCTTTTTTTCATTCAATAAATATGTTTTTTCCACTAGAAAATATAATATTTAAAGTAATATATTCATTTTCAATTAGTGTATTTTATTTAGCGCTTTATTTAAAAAGTAAAAATATTCTTATAACAATATTATCTCATTTTATATCTTCATTTGTCATTTTTACTTTTACTAATTTTCCCAAAGTTAACATAATTTATTCTAATTTTCATTATATTTTGTTTATTTTAAGTTTTATAACATATGTATCACTAGGAATATATATTTGTAAAAAAAATGATTTATTAGATTATAAATAATAAGATTCGTACAAAATGTACGAAAAATAGAATAAAATACGTACATTTTGTACGAAAAATGATTATAAAATACATCCAATTGATTTTGAAGAGTATTTAATTGCCTTGAAAGAAGTTAAATTAATAGATGAAATTAGGTTGTATTATGAAACTAAGAAGTCTTAGACTTGCATAAGAATTTCATCAAAAAATTTTGGATTTGAGAATAATATTTTATCTGTTCCTCTACATGCAATATTTTGTATAAAAAAATAAGACTAATATAATAGTTTTATTTTTTTATTTTTTATTTCAATAAAACCTTCGTCTTTTAAATTTTTAAGTTCCCTAGACATTGCAGATCTATCAACACATAAATAATCTGCTAGATCAGTAAGTGAAAAGGGTAAATAAATAACTTTAGAATTGTTTTTTTTATACATCATTTTAAAGTATGCGAGTAGTTTGTTTCTAATTGATTTATTTGTTAATATTTCTATTCTTTCGTTATTATCTAATATTTTCTTTGACATTATTTGCAGTAAGTTTTTCAAAAATTGATTATAGTATTCTGTGTTGTTATTAACATTTATGGCATTATTAAAGTCAATAATAAAAACTTTACTGTCTTCTTTAGCGACAATATCGTATTCATCTCCATATATTGTTTGCATAATAGATCCAAACACATCGTTTTCTATCAGTTCGTCAATTAAAGTTCTATTTCCGTTATAGTCTTGTTTTATAACTTGTAGTTTTCCAAATATAACAGAAGCAATTATTTTTTTATTTTTAATCATTGACGAAACGGTTGTATTTTTCTTTACGCAAATAATATCTGCTTCAAAAAAACGTAATAATTTAAGTTTATTACTATCTTTAATATTAAAAAATAAATCCATTTTAAACATCCCTTTTAAATATTATCATAAAAACATAAATTGTTGCAATTGCAATAGAAATAAAATTTGAAATTGTCATATAATCAAATCATAAAAGTAGAAAAGGAAGTGTAGTTTTATGAAGGTTGTAAAAAGAGATGGACATATGGTAGATTATTGTCCAGATAAAATTGAAAAGGCTATTTCAAAAGCAAATCAAGAAGTTTTGGAAGATGAACAAGTAACGCCAACACAAATAAAAAATATTATTAAATATATCGAAAAGTTAGGTAAAAAAAGAATACTTGTTGAAGATATTCAAGATATTATTGAAATGAGACTTATGTCAATGGGTAAATATGTTTTAGCTAAAAAATATATTACTTATCGTTATACAAGAGAGCTTGTTAGAAAAAGTAATACAACTGATTTAGCAATAAAAGAGTTAATTGATGGTGAAAGTGAATATTGGAATACAGAAAACTCTAATAAAAATGCTAAAGTAGTAACTGTTCAAAGAGATTATTTAGCAGGTATTACAAGCACTGATATTACGAGAAGATTTTTACTCCCAGAAGATATTGTTAGTGCTCATGACGATGGAATAATTCATTTTCATGATGCTGATTATTTTGCTCAAAATGCACTACATAATTGTGATCTTATTAATCTTGAAGATATGTTACAAAATGGTACTAATATAAATGGAGTAATGATTGAAAAACCACATCGTTTTTTAACTGCTATGACAATTGCAACACAACTTATAACAGCAGTATCATCTAGTCAATATGGTGGTGCGACAGTAACACTTACTCACTTAGCACCATTTGTTAGAGAAAGTTATAATCGTTATTTAAAAAAATATAAAGATAGAAAGTTTAAAAAAGAAGATTGTGAAAAATATGCTAAAGAAGATTTGAAAAAAGAAATAACAGATGGCGTACAAACATTCCAATATCAAATAAATTCAATGACAACAACTAATGGGCAAGCACCTTTTTTAAGTGTATGTATGTATCTTGGGGAAACTAAAGAATATAAAGAAGAGCTTGCTATGATTATTGAAGAGGTGTTAAAACAAAGAATAGTTGGGATGAAAAATGAAAAAGGTGTTTATATAACTCCTGCTTTTCCAAAACTTTTATATATTTTAGAGGAAGATAATATTCATGAAGATAGTAAATATTATTATTTAACTAAATTAGCAGCGGAATGTACAGCCAAGAGAATGGTTCCAGACTACATTTCTGAAAAAGTAATGTTAGAGTGTAAAGTAGATAAAAATGGTAATGGCAATTGTTATCCATGTATGGGATGTAGATCTTTTCTAACACCATTTGTCGATAAAGATGGTAAACCTAAGTATTATGGAAGATTTAATCAAGGTGTTGTTACAATAAATCTTGTTGATGTTGCATTATCTAGTGAAAAAGATATGGATAGATTTTATGAAATATTTGATGAAAGACTTGAATTATGTCATAGAGCACTTCAAATAAGACATAAAAGACTTAGTAAGGTAACAAGTGATGTTGCACCTATTTTGTGGCAACATGGTGCTCTTGCTCGTCTTAACAAGGGTGAAAGTATTCATGATTTATTACATGGTGGATATTCTACTATTTCTCTTGGATATGCTGGTTTATATGAATGTGTTAAATATATGACTGGTAATAGTCATACAGATAATGGTAAAGGTAAAGAATTTGGACTTAAAGTTATGCAAATTATGAACGATAAGTGTAAAAAATGGAAAGAAGAAGAAGACGTTGATTATAGTGTTTATGGAACACCAATTGAATCAACAACATATAAATTTGCTAAATGTTTAAAAGAAAGATTCGGAGAAATAAAAGGAATAACAGATAGAGATTATATAACTAATTCTTATCACGTACCTGTATTTGAAGAAATAGATGCATTTTCTAAATTAAAATTAGAAAGTGAATTCCAAAAATTAAGTCCAGGTGGAGCAAT
>CAKONT010000036.1 GCA_934097255.1 uncultured Bacilli bacterium | reverse complement strand
CTACCATTGAATTCCCTGCTTGATGATATAAATATGTTTCAGCACACACTCTATATGCTTTTTCATATTCTTCATCTGAGAACCCCATTAATCTCCATGCCTATTTTGAAGTTATTTTTCTAATTCTCATCCTAATCCTCCTCTACTAATATTTTAAAATTATCCGATGTATTATTTGCTGTTAATGTTGGTGCATATCCATTTTGTGAAAACACTCTTGACGATTGAGCAAACTTACATTTTTTGTCTTTTCCACAAACACCACCTATTTTATATTTATTTAAATCAATTTCATATTCTCTTGTTACATCATTTTTCTTAGTAAATATATTTTATTTCTAGGTATTTTTTTGAACTTACCTGTAGTTAAATAGTATTTTTCATCAACTGTTTTATCTAAAAAATCTATTAATTTTTTTCTGCATCCATTTCCTTCGCCAAAAGCAAACACTTTTTTATTATCCAAAATAGCAACAAGAAAATATCTTTTTCTTGTTTGAGGTGTGTCATATTTAGTTGCGTCTAAAATCTTATCATACAAAGTATAACCTAAATTAATTAAATCTTGCTTAAATAAATATAAAGTTTCTCTAAAAGGTTTACTCGTAATGTTTCCACATTTTCAAAAATAATATACTTTGGCTTGTTTTTTACTTCTCTTAAAAGTCTTATCATTTCTCATCCTAAACTTGATATCGTTGCACTTTTTAAATCAAATCCTTTCATTTTTCCTGCACAACTAATATCTTGACACGGAAAACCTCCTATCAATATATCGCAATAAGGTAAATCATTCCCTTTAATTTCAGTAATATTACCTAAATTTAATGATTCATCAACATTGTGAACCGCACAATAACTTTTAATAGCATTTTTATCTATTTCAGAAAAAAACTCTATTTTATAATCTTTAATTATTTTCTCTTCTTTTAATTTTTGAAAAGCTTTTTCTGGTGCTCCAAGACCAATAAAAAAAGTACCAACTCTTATGGTACTCTCTGCATAATTACTATTTGTCATTTTATAATCCCCATTTTTTTTACTTTTTTTGACAATATAAAAAGCTTAGTTTTTCTATGCTAAAATATAATTATTATTTAAATTTTTCTATTAAGAAATATAACTTTGATATAGGTATATGGCTATGAAATTACTAATTTTATTTTTATTGATTAAACAATAGCTCCAGTTGGTCCAGCACATCCGAAAACTCCTATTTCTAAAAGCCTTCTTCTCAATTTATTATTTTCTATAATTCTGTTTTTCTCACTGTTGCAATCCATTTATATCACACTCCTAAATAAATTTTATGTCTAGATTAAACGACATAATTTTTTTAATAAACTCCTTTCATAAGTTAGGTTTGTCTACCCAAATACTCAATCAACATAGTAACAAGAGGATTACTAAAGTACGATGATGACGAAATATTTTTTATATCAGGAGTATTCAGATAAATTGTTTTTATACTTAAATTGACTAGTTCATATAAACTATGTGTATCAACAACGGAAATAACTCCTGATGCTATTAATTCAATTGCTTCACCGTTAAAAACCCACTCGCCTACTCCAACGTACACTTCATCTGTATTTATTTTTCTAAATCCAACAGAAACAATATCTGTTTTAGGATCAAAATCTATTCCAGTTACAGAAGGATATGCCGATACTGTAAAAGATATTTTATAATATCCAATTTCGTTTAATTTTATTGTTTTTTCAATTTCATTTAAAGTCACTAAATTGCTAATATCAAGTTCAACTCTACTAATTGGTAGTCTATTACCTGATAAAACAGGTACTCCATCTTCTTTTGTTCCATCGTTAAATGTTACTAAATATGCTGTACGAATTAAATTACGGCCTGTTGGACCTGTTGGACCTGTAGGACCTGTTAATCCTATTAACCCAGTAGGTCCAGTAGGACCCGTTGGACCAACTGGCCCTCTTGGACCCTGACATACCATTAGTCTTGTAATAACTTGATCATTTTTATTGCAATTTGAAAAACAATTTTTATTCACAAAATAAATACACTCCTTTCCTCACATTTTTATTATATGAAAAATCTTTTTAGATAATAATTACTATAAACTAATTCATATAATAAATATTGAAAGAAGGAATTGTTTTGAATAAATATAAAATATGTGTATATGCAATATGTAAAAATGAAGAAAAATTTGTTAATAGATGGTGTGATTCTATGAGTGAAGCTGACGATATTTATGTTTTAGATACAGGTTCATCTGATAAAACAGTTAAGCTTTTAAAAGAAAGAAAAGTCAAAGTGTTTGAGAAAAAAATTGATCCTTGGCGATTTGATGTTGCAAGAAATTTATCCCTAAACCTTATTAAAAAAGATTATGACATTTATGTTTGTACTGATCTTGACGAAGTATTCGAAAAAAACTGGCGAAAAAAAATTGAAGAGTCGTGGAAAGAAAATACAACAAGACTAAGATATACATACAATTGGAGTCTCGACAAAAATAATAAACCTATTATTTCTTTTCTCCTAGATAATATTCATAATAAAAATTATATTTGGGAAAACCCTGTTCATGAGGTTTTAGTTCCAAAAGATAGAGAAATATATGAAACAAATGAAAGTATTGTTTTAAATCATTATCCAGATCATAATAAATCTCGTAGTAGTTATCTTCCTCTTTTAGAGCTTGCAATAAAAGAAAATCCTTTTAATGATCGAAATATGCACTATCTAGGAAGAGAATATATGTATTATAAAAGGTATAACGACGCAATAGATACATTAATAAAACATTTATCACTAAAAACTGCAACGTGGAGTGATGAAAGATGTGCTTCAATGCGTTTTATTGCAAGATGTTATAGTGCCTTAAAAAGATATGACGAGGCATATTTATGGGCAGATAAGGCCATAAAAGAAGCTCCTTATTTAAGAGAAGCATTTATGGAAAAAGCACTTATTTCTTATTCTTTAGATAATTATAAAGATACTAAAAAAAATGCTTTAAAAGCACTAAAATTAGATAAAGAAAGAAAAACTTATATCAATGAATATTTTTCATCAGATAAATATATATATGATATTTTATCTATTTGTTATTTTAACGAAAAAAAATATAAATTATCTTTAAGATACTGTAAAAAAGCTCTTAAAGAAGATTTAGATAATGAAAGACTAAAACAAAATATTAAAATTATTAAAGAACAAATAAAAAATAGTTTCATAGACCATTAAATTATTCTAAAATATCTATATTTCATATAATAAAATGTGAAAGGATAGATTTTTTTATGGAGAAATGTTTGGAAATAAATAATTTAAAGAAAATATATCATAGTAAAAATCGTGAAGTAATATCGTTGGATGATGTATCTTTTTCAATATATGATAAAGAATATATATCAATTGTAGGGCCATCTGGTTGTGGTAAATCAACAATTTTAGGTATAGTTGCAAATGTTATAGAAAAATCAAATGGAAATATTTCTTTTTCTAAAAAAGACGCTAAAATTGGATATATGTTACAAGATGATGCTCTTCTCGAATGGAAAACAATTTTAGATAACTGTTTACTTGGACTTGAAATTACTAAAAAAAATACAAAGGAAAATAAAGAAAAAGTTATTAATTTATTAAAAAAATATGGTTTAGGAGATTTTATTAATAGTTTTCCATCATCTTTATCCGGTGGAATGAGACAAAGAGTATCTTTAATTAGAACATTAGCAATAGATCCTGATATACTTTTATTAGATGAACCATTTAGTGCCCTTGACTATCAAACAAGACTTTCTTTATCTGATGAAATTTATAAAATAATAAAAGAAGAGGGTAAAACAGCGATTATGGTTACTCATGATATTGCCGAAGCAATTTCTATGTCCGATAGAATTATTCTTTTATCAAAAAGGCCTGCTAAAGTTAAAAATATTTATAATATCGAATTATTCGATAAACAAAATCCCATTAAAAATAGAAAAGATAAATACTTTGATAAATACTACGATTTAATATGGAAAGAAATTGAGAAAAATGTATAGCGAAGAACATATAAAATATCTTAAAAATTTAAGAAAGAAAAAATTTATTATTAATTTCTTTAAAGTATTTATAATTACATTTTTACTTCTTTTTTGGGAAATACTTGCAAGATGTAATATCATAAATACATTTTTAACTTCTTCACCAACAAGTATTGTTAAGACAATTATAAGCCTTATAAAAGATTATAATTTACCATCACATATTTTTACAACGTGTTATGAAACTATTTTTAGTTTTATGATTTCAACAATAATTGGTATTTTAATTGCAAGTATCTTATGGACAAGTGATACTTTGTATAAAATATTTGATCCTTATTTAACTATTTTAAATTCTTTACCTAAAGTTTCTTTAGGACCACTAATTATAATTTGGATGGGTGCTAATACATCATCAATTATTTTAATGTCTATTTTAATTTGTGTTTTTACAACTATTTTAAATATGTACAATGCCTTTATAAATACTGATTATTATAAAATAATCTTATTTAAATCATTTAAAGCATCAAAATTTATTATATTTAAAGATTTAGTTTTTAAAAGTAATATTACTTCATTAGTAAGTACTTTAAAAATAAATATATCTTTATCATTAATTGGCGTAATTATGGGAGAACTTCTAACATCAAAAAAAGGACTTGGATATTTGATAAACTTAGGATCACAAACCTTTAATTTAAATCTTGTTATAACATCAATTTTTATACTAGGAATTGTTTCATACATTTTATTTATAATAATTGATTTAGTTGATAAAAAAATAAATATTAAAAAACAAAGTGTTTAATATTTCACTTTGTTTTTTAATATAATTTAATAAAGATTAAAGGTTTGTGATAAAATGGATATTATTTTAAAAGGTATTGTTGTTGGTGTTGGAAATATTATTCCAGCAATAAGTGGTAGTTCTTTTTTAATTATGTTTAATCTATACGATAAAGTATTACTTTCTATTTCTAATATATTTAAAGATTTTAAAAAAAATATATTATTTTTAATAAAGTTACTTCTTGGTATTTTAATTGGTGTATTTATGTTTAGTAACATAATTTCTTTTTCTTTAAATAATTTTTATATCGAAACATCTTTTATTTTTTCTGGATTATTATTAGGAACAATTCCTTGTTTATTTAAAAAAATAAATCCTAATGATAAGAATATTTTTAATATAATATTTTTTCTTTTGACATTTTCGATTGGAGTTAGTTTATTATTTCTTAAAAATAATTATCTCATAACTATTAATTTTACCAATTTTACTATTTTTTTAATGGGATTTATTTTAGCTATTGCAACAATTATCCCCGGTGTTAGTTCTACTGTTATTTTTTCAATACTTGGTTTTTATAAAATTTATCTAAGAAGTATTAATACATTAAATTCAAAAATATTAATTCCTTTAATAATTGGATTTATTTTAGGAGTATTTTTATTATCTAAGCTACTTACATATCTTTTAAATAAGTATTATAATTACACTTATTATGCTATTATAGGGTTTGCTATTTCAACAATACCTGTTCTTATTCCAAATGATCTTACTTTAAATTTCAATCTTTTATTTTATATTATTCTTTCTATTATTTCTTTTTTTGTAGTAATAGGCTTAGATAAATTAAATAATAATTGATTTTTACTTTGCTTTTAGATATTATAAATTTAGATGGGAAGTTTTAGATATGAAAGTTAAATTTGACAATCATTTTCTTGAGGAAAGATTAATTAAACTTATAGAAGAGGAAAATTCATTAAAAGATGTTGATCTTAATGATAAAGAAATAATTGAATATCTTTATTTTTTAGAAAATGCAGTCGATAATTATTATTATTTATTAAGTTTAAATAACAAAGAATATATGTGTTGTGAAAATATTTATACTAATAAAAGTATTAAAGAAATGCTTATAGATATGAAAAATGATATTAATAATATTCCAAATGATTTATGGGAAACATTAAAAACTGTTATTTATAAATTAGAAAAAAATATAGATAACAAAAAGTGTGAAGATTTTATTTTGCCAAAAGTAAAAGTATCTAATGAGGAATTAATTGAAAATAATAAACAGTTATTAGAAAGATTTGATAAAAAATATTTTCAGATTATAAATAAAGCTTTAGAGGAAAAAAGAATTAATATTGCAAGTGTTAATTATGATGACAATGATGGGTTTTGTTATCTCGATTATATTAATAATATTGCATACGGAGTAATATTTAAAAACAATACTCACGCTGATTTTGGACTTTTTAATCACGAAATGATGCACATCGTTGAATTTTATACAAATAAAGATAATCTTTCATGTTTAACAAGTGAAGCTTATCAAATATTTATGTTATTACTTACTAACTATATCGAATATAATAACGGTGAAGATATTAATTTGTTCGCATATAAAAATTATTATGAGTATATAAAGGATTGTTTACTAACATCTGGTAAATTACTTACTATTAAAAATTATAATTACGATAAAATTAAAATATATACAGTAAATAGATTATTAAAAGAAAAATACACTATTGAAAACAAAATCAATAAGAAATCTTTTCTTTGTATTGATTTTAGTGATTATATGCGTTATTATTCTTCAGCAATAATTGCTTTTCATTTATTAGATACATATATGAAAGATGAAGATAAAGCTATATATCTTTTAAATAAAGGAATAAAAACTGAAAGTGGAAATTATGAAAAACTATTTAAAAATATAGAAATGGATTATAAAGATAGTAACTATGTAATTGATCTTTTTAATAAACAAGATGAATTTGTAAATAATGGTATTTCTAGAATATTAAAAAAATAAAAAAGCAAGTATTTAATTATTAAATACTTACTTAGTTAAAATATAAAAGGTAGGATTTTCCTACTTTTTATATTACTATTGCAATTAAGTTATTAGATCCTTTGTTGACAACTTTAGACATCGTTGTTTGTAATTTATATCTAATATTTTCTGGCATCATAGCTATTTTTGATTGGATACCTTCTTGGACTATAACATCTAAGCTTCTTCCAAATATTTCACTATTCCAAATATTTCTTGGATCTTCATCGCTACCACGCATTATATAATCGATTAATTCTTTACTTTGTACTTCTGTACCTATTATAGGTTCAAAAGTACTTTCGACATCAACTTTTATCATGTGAATAGATGGTGCTGTTGCTTTTAATTTTATACCATATCTACTTCCTTGTTTTACTATTTCAGGAGTTGATAATTTCATATCTTTTAGTGTTGGATTTGCAACACCATAACCCGTTGCTTTGGCCATTTTTAATGCAGTTTTTATTTCTTCGTATTCTTGTTTTGACTCATTATAATCTTGAAAAATATTAAGTAAGCTTGCTTTTGATGTAATATCAACACCGATCATTTCTTTTAATGTATTATCAAACAAATCATCCGGTGCTTCAAGAGTTATCGTAACAATTCCAGAATCAGGTGCAACATTTGACATATAAGCTTTACTTATATATTCACAATCTTTAAAATGGTTAGTAATCGTTTCGACATCGCGAAGTTTTTCAACTTCAACGACACTTTCTTTTATTTTTTCTATGTAAGCTTTTTTTATGACATGATCGTGATGTAATATTGCAATCCACTCAGGCATTTCAACTTTAACTTCTAATACTGGAAACTCATATAAAGCTTCTCTTAAAATATCATAAGTATCTTTTTCATTCATAGATAAAACATTAATTGGCAAAACAGGAACGCCATAATTTGAACGCATATCATTTGCCAAAGCAATTGTTTCTCTACTATTTGGATTAGCAGAATTTAAAACAACAATAAATGGCTTATTAATATTAGTTAATTCTCCCACTACTCTTTCTTCTGCTTCGATATAATCGCTTCTTTTAAATTCACCAAAAGATCCATCCGTTGTCATAATAATACCTATTGTGGAATGATCTCTTATTACTTTTTCTGTTCCAATCTCTGCTGCTTCAACAAAAGGTATTTCATCGTTAAACCATGGAGTCTTAACCATTCTAGGTCCATTTTCATCCTCATACCCCTTGGCATCTTTGATAACATATCCAACACAATCAACAAGTCTCATATTACAAGTTAAATCATCAATTTTTACCTTAGTAATATTATTGGGAACAAATTTTGGTTCGATTGTCATAATAGTTTTACCACCGGATGATTGTGGTGTTTCATCTAACGCTCTTTTCTTTTCAAATTCGTCTTCAATATTTGGAATAATTAATGTTTCTAAAACCTTTTTTATAAATGTGCTTTTACCAGTTCTAACAGCACCAACTACTCCTAAATAAATATCTCCACCTGTTCTTAGAGCAATATTTTTTATTATCTCACTTTTTTCCATATAATCACTCTCTTTCATTTAAACTTATGAGTAATTTCTAGTTATATGAAAAAAAATCACAATTAAAGTTGTGATTTTTTCTACTTTTCTAAAAGTTTAATAATTTGATCTTTTAATTTTTCATCTTTTATCTTATCTACTAAAAAACTTAATTTTTTATCTCTTTCGTAAAGATTTAGTTTTTCTTCATAAAAATTTAATTTTTCACAAGCATTTTTTATTACTTTAAAAATTGCATTTCTCGATATATGATAATTTTCACTTATTTCAAATAAAGATAAATTACTAAAATAATAATCTTGAAAATATATTTTTTCTTTTTCAGTTAATAAGTTCCCATAGTAATCAAACAAAATACATAACAAAACTTCTTTTTCCATCTACATCATATCCTTAAACAATCCATATATATATTTTTCTATATCAAAAACTTCCAAGTCTTCTTTTTTTTCTCCAAGACCAATAAATTTTACTGGAATGCCTACTTCTTCTTTTATAGCAAGAACTATTCCTCCTTTAGCAGTACCATCTAATTTTGTTAATACAATACCTGTAACATTTGTCATTTCTTTAAATGCTTTAGCTTGACTTATACCATTTTGACCTGTTGTTGCATCTATTACTAAAAGTGTTTCTTGTGGTGCACCTTCTATTAAATTACCTACTACTCTATTAATTTTTTCTAATTCTTTCATTAGATTTACTTTATTTTGAAGTCTACCAGCAGTATCTATTAAAACAACAT